>CALLQC010000025.1 GCA_938015255.1 uncultured Erythrobacter sp. | reverse complement strand
CTTGGTCTGCTCACTGAAGAACAGTTCGCCAAATGGATTGTCCCATCCGAGATGATCAAACCGCGCGGTTAGGGAAGCTGGCGCGATGCGATAGGCGTGGCTGAAATCAGGATGAACCTTCCGGTTTTTGGCGGCAGAGCGTTGCCAAAACCGGACAGGCAATCGACCAAAGCGTGACTCTGTCCGACAATCCGTCGCCGCCTTGGTGGAGTATTTATACTCTAATGGCTATCTCGCTAGTTGATCATGGCGAGCACCAGCACCTTTAATACGATCCCAAATGCACCGGCGCGCAAATCCGATGTGAGCGTCCCGTTCCGTACGGTCATGTTCTCGATCATTGGTCTTTGGACGGTGTATTTCCTGCTTATCTCAGCACGCGGCGCAATCCTCGGCTGGGATATCCAGTTTGAGCTGTTTTGGCGGCGGACCCTCGTTTGCAGTTTTGCTGTTCTGATTACGGTTGCGCTGTGGTTTGTTTTAAGACTGTTTGAGCGCCAGAAACGGTGGGTTCTCTTTCTGGTTGCGCTGGTTGCAGCTCTTCCCTGTGCGTTCGCGATTTCTAAGGTGAACCACCATCTTTTCGCGCCGCTGAACGAAGTGATGGAGCAAAAATACGCCGAAGAGCGCGGCTTCATGCTTCGCCGCGACGAATCCGGCAATCTTCTCGCAGAAGTGCCCGCACCGCAGGAATGGCAGTTCAAGAACGCGGAAAACTTTGATCCGGACAACCCGCCGACTGTCACACTGGTTCTGCAGGACGCAAAGGATGGTGGAGATACCTGGTATCCCCTGATCGATGCAGCGCTAAGCCGGTATTATATCCTGCTGACCTGGGCGTCGCTCTACATTGCCTTCCTGGCGACCGCACAAGCCGGAGAGGCCGAGCGGCGCGAACAGAAATTTCGTTCAGCGGCCAAAGCGGCCGAAATTCGCTCGCTGCGATATCAGGTGAACCCGCATTTCCTCTTCAATACACTCAATTCGCTTTCCGCACTGGTGATGACAGGGAAAGCTGACCGGGCCGAACGGATGATTCAGACAATCAGCCGTTTTTATCGCCACAGTCTTGCAGATGAACCCACTAGCGATGTGTCGCTGAAAGACGAGTTTGATCTGCAGCAGCTCTATCTGGACATCGAAACAGTCCGGTTCCCCGACCGGCTGATCTGCGACTTTGACCTACCGGAAGATCTGGAAGAGGCCCGTGTTCCAGGCATGATCCTGCAACCTCTGGTAGAAAACTCGGTGAAATATGCGGTTTCTACGGTATCGCGCCAGGTTAAGATCGCTGTCACTGCGCGCGAGGAATTCGACCGGCTGGTTATCACTGTGAGCGACGATGGCCCGGGAGTGCCGGAAGATGTGGAGCACGGGTTTGGAATAGGCCTAGCCAATGTGCGCGACAGGTTGGAGGCGCGATTTGGCTCCGATATCGGCTTCACCTCGGCACCGATATTCGGAGGCTATAAGACAGAGATCCGCATCCCTCTAACGAAGCAGGCGCCCCGCAATGGCTGAACAAAGCGATCAGGACCAACCGCTGCGCACGATGATCGTTGATGACGAACCGCTAGCAGTGGAACGGACACAGGTAATTTGTGCCGAGCTGTCATCGATAAATGTTGTTGGCACAGCTAGCGATGGTGCTGCTGCGCTGCGGCTTGCCGAAAAGCTCAAGCCCGATCTGGTTCTGCTCGATATGACGATGCCGGAACTTGATGGCCTGGGTGTCGCGCGAAAACTGGCCGAAGGTGTCGAGCCGCCGGCGGTGATCTTTGTTACCGCGCACGATCATTTTGCGGTCGAGGCTTTTGATCTTGAAGCCATAGACTATGTGCTCAAACCCGTTTCGGCTGACCGGCTTGAGCGGGCGATTGAACGGGCGGTGGCGCGGCGCGGCGAACGCAAGGAGAGCGGAAGCCAGTGGCTGGACGAATTGTGGGTGCCGCACCGTTCCGAACTGCTGCGTATCGCTGTTAGTGAAGTGCATCAGATTGATGCAGAACGCGATTATGTCCGCCTTCATGTAGGGACAGAGGAATCACCGCGTTCCTACCTTTTGCTGCAGACCATTGCCGGACTTGAAGCGCGCCTCAACCCCGACGAATTTATCAGGATTCACCGGTCTACAATTCTACGCCGTGACAACATTCGCGGGCTTCGGCACGATGGCCTGGGCGTCTGGTCTGCAGAGCTGCAAAGCGGCGAGGCTTTACGGATTGGCCGAACCTATCTTTCCAAAGTGAAATCGATGGCGGGGCGCTGACCGCAACTACCAGTGCACATCGCAAAAAAGCGGCCCGAACCCCGGGACTGAAGAGGATTCGAGCCGCTTGTCTCCGCCCCGCCGGGCCCGTTCCGGATCAGCGGTGCAGGGAGTATGATTTCGGCTGGCTTATCCGCCGAAGCGCCGGTCTTCGATTATTGTGGCAACCTGACGCTTCGCACTTGCCCGTGCCTTGTCGTAACAATCACGCACCTCTGGCGAGCGCAGGCGGGTGCCGGTTCGAATGTCCGCGACGCGGCATACATCCTTGGCAGCGCGGTTTATGCGCTGGTCCAGCACTTTCTGGCCCTGCGGTGTTTCAAGATTGATATCCGCAATCTCAAGGGTCGCGGTGCGAACGTCACGGTCGCCGGCGAATGCGGGTGCTGCGGTGACAGCAAGTCCAATGGTGGCAGCGGCCAATGCATATGTCTTCATTTCAATTCTCCTCCAACAGGGCGCCTGTGTTCGAGCGGGGGTTCGAACCGGGGTGGCCAGGCGGCCTGTTGATTGAAGGAATACTGGTGACCACGGGCCAGCGCATCCCAAGCTCGACCAAACCGGCCTCGCAAACCGATTGGTGAGAAGCGGCGCTGACAGAAGTTGCAAATCTCCCGACAAACAGTTGTATCAGCCCGACGGGTGATTACGTCATATTGTAACCATGTCCTTTGCAGTCATTGCCATCTTCATTCTCGGGATCGGGAACTTCGCGCTGCACCGGGCCGTGCTGAGCAGTGATCATCCCGCATTGGATCAGATGCCCGCAATCATTCACGCGATGGGCGGAAAGCTTACCCTGTTTGCCGAATTTCTCGTTTTGCTCGTGGCTTTGTTGCTCGCGGCCAATGGCTGGCCTGAAATCGCGTGGGGGTATGCTGCGTATAGCGGCCTGAATGCCCTTGCTGCCTGGCTGATGCTTTCCGGTCGGGTCTGACACGTATCAAAGGGATTGCATGTATCAGGCTTTCCCGCTTTGGATTGCGCATGGCGACACGTCTGTTTCATATCAGTGATGTGCATTTCGGGGTTGAAGACCGTGAAGCGCTGACCGTTTTTGAGCGGGCGGTGGCGGAGGAGCGTCCCGATGCAGTTGTATGTACCGGCGATCTGACCCAGCGCGCGAAGCACAGCGAATATGCAGCGGCGGCCAAGTGGTTTGATGGCCTGGGTGTGCCTGTCGTGCTCGATCCGGGCAATCACGACATGCCTTATTACAACCTGTGGGAGCGCTTCACGGATCCGTACAAGCGCTATCGCACCCTGAGGCGGAATGTCGGGAGTGATCTGAGGTCTGACGACGTGGTCCTCGTGCCCCTTAAAACAACCGTGCGCGCACAAACTCGGTTCCCCTGGTCTGATGGGGTCGTGACCGAGGCGGCACTTTCGCAAACGCTTGATCATCTGTCGGCGCTGAAGTCCGATCCAAGAACGATCATCGTCACCGCACACCATCCGCTACTCGGGCCGGAGGGCCATGAGAAGAATCCAACAATCGGAGGCACTCAGGCATTCGCCAAGTTGGCGCAGGCAGGCGTGCAGGCGGTCATATCGGGTCACATCCATACCCCGATTGACGAGCTTCGCAGTGTCGATGGACATGCCATGCGGATGATCGGGGTTGGCACGTTATCAATCCGGCTCAGGCACGGTGCGCCGCCTTCTTACCGTGTGCTTACATGCGAAGCCGGCGGTATTATCGAAACCGAATTGCGCGAAATCCGCAAGGCGGATGGGTAAACATACATGCGCGCGCCTTAACCTTGGTTAGCATATCCCTGTTAAGATCCTGTTCGTGATAATGCTTGGCGACCTGTGAACTGTGTTCTCACAGGTCGGTAAGCGAAACAGGCGGTGCATATGTTGAAAGCATTCACATTAGGCGCGGTTCTGACCGGAACGATTTCGGTTATCATTGGATCGCAAGGTTCGAGCGGCGGAGCGCTCGCCATCCACTCAATGGCGCTGGGCGATTACAAAATGTTTTGGTCCTGGCCGCTCTTCCTCTCCGGAAGCGGGCTTTCATGGGGCCTAATCCTGCTGCAGAAATAAGTCTGGCGCAGCGTGTACAAAAAAGGGCGGCTCCAACTGGAAGCCGCCCTTTTCGTATCGAAATTTTCGAGGCGGATTAACGCTTCGAGAACTGGAAGCTACGGCGTGCTTTGGCGCGGCCGTATTTCTTACGTTCAACCACACGGCTGTCACGTGTGAGGAAGCCGGCAGATTTAACCGTGCCGCGCAGGGCTGGTTCGTATTTTGTGAGCGCCTGGCTGATGCCGTGCTTCACCGCGCCGGCCTGACCTGACAGACCGCCACCACGGACGGTCGCCACCACATCATACTGGCCTTGACGGTCAGTGATGGTGAACGGCTGATCGATGATAAGGCGCAGGGTCGGGCGCGCAAAATACACTTCCTGATCCTTGCCGTTGACGGTCACCTTGCCAGTGCCCGGCTTCAGCCAGACTCGTGCTGTTGCGTCTTTACGGCGACCCGTGGCGTAAGCACGGCCCTGGGCGTCAAGCTCTTGCTCTCGCAGTGGAGCCGCCGGGTTCTGGGCGATTTCAGCAGCATCGGCAGCAGGAGCGTCGCCAGCGATATCTTTCAGGTCGGACAGATCTGAAACGGTGTTGTTTTCGTCAGCCATTATGCGGTGACCTTGTTCTTGCGATTCATGGATGCGACGTCGAGCACGGCCGGGTTCTGACCGTCATGCGGATGCTCGGTGCCATTATAAAGGTGCAGCGCTTTCATCTGGGCGCGGCCCAAAGGTCCGCGCGGGATCATGCGCTCAACAGCTTTTTCGAGCACGCGCTCGGGAAAGCGGCCGCCCAGCACCTTAGCCGGTGTCGTTTCCTTGATACCGCCCGGGTGGCCTGTGTGCTTGTAATAGATCTTTTTGTCGGTCTTGTTGCCGGTGAATTTCACCTTGTCCGCGTTGATCACGATTACGTGATCGCCACAATCGACATGAGGAGTGAAGCTCGGCTTGTGTTTGCCGCGCAGGTGATTGGCAATGATCGAAGCAAGACGGCCTACGACGAGTCCGTCAGCATCGACAATGTGCCATTTCTTTTCGACCTCAGCCGGCTTGATCGACCGGGTCTGTTTGCTCAGAGCCTTCATGGCTTTTAATTCCTTAAACCGAAATTGGTTGTGTGCTTGTGCCAACCGGCTGCGATGGACGGTCAGACGAATCGCAAAGCAGCGTTCACTGCCAAGCGGAAGTGGCGCGCATCTGTGCGCGATCGGGCTCGAAGTCAAGCAAATGCGCCGGTTTCGGGAGAGGTATAATAGTACCGCAAAGGATTTGAGGTTACAATTCTGCCATTTTCCAGGTGTCCGAAGAAGCACGTGACGTGTCGCCTATGCGGGTCACGATTTTCCGACGGGCGTTGGCCATCCATTGGGCTCCCTCTGCCGTTTCTGCAGAGTAATGGAGCGAGAATTCGCCCTCAATGCCTTCAGGCAAAGCCACGGGCTTCACAAAGGATTGATCACCAATCTGAGGGAAAAAGAGATCGGGCGGGAGCTGATCAAGCAAAGACGAGCTGGCGCGCTGCAATTCCGAGATGTAGTTCATATCGCGCGCCTTGGTCTGCCCGCTGCGTGCACGCTGAGCGATCATGGCCTTGGCAACCTGTACCGCCGAATTCACGTCTTCTTCGCTAGCATATTCTCCGGCGGCCAGAATTACCCCGTCTTCAGAAAGAAGAATTGGCCACATAGTATGTGTGTCGCGCTGTTGTTCCAATCGCGCCAAAGCTCCAAGCTTGGCGGGTGCGTCTACAGAGGCATCCAGCTGTTTACCGGTTACTGCGATCCCTCTTCCCTGTGACGAAAAGCCGACTTGCCAGGTTCTACGGATCGAAAGAACCTCTCCATCGCTCAGTTCACGCTCGATTATCCGCGAAAGCAACATGGGCCCCGGGGGATGCAATACGCCATTCGCACCGAGCAGAGGTGCATGAGGCACCAGCATGCCAGCACAAGCCACGACCACGGTCTGCCGAACAAACCTGCGCCGTGAAATATCCGTAGGGATCATAGCAAACCTTTACGACCAACGAGGCCAACTTCAACCAGACTCATCTTGCCCAAGCACGCTGCTAAGCCAACTGGCAGTATCCGGATGAACGATGGAACAATTCCAACCAACTATAGCTGGCGTATCATAAGGATGTAATTCGCCCAAACGACTTACCATCTGGTCATGGCAACTACCGGCAGTTTTGAACAACACTACGACTTCTTTGGCGCTGCCGGCATTTCCGTCCCACTCAAAAATGGATTCGACGTCGTTTATGATGTTGGCGCACGCTATCAGCCGCTCTTTAAGCAGCTCCTCGGCGATCGCTTTCGCGCAATCTCGACCCGGAAATGGGCACCACACCACCACCGCGGTGTCGCCGCTCATTTTGGCTCTGCCCGTGCTAAACCATGGCTGTGCATCGCCCAAGCTGCGGCTCCTACCAAAAGCGCACCAACGAGCTGGTGAGCCGCAGCGAGCCACAACGAAACTCCAGAAAGCACGGTTGCGATCCCCAGCAACACCATCACCCCAAAGGTCGCATTGAGAAGCACTGATGCCGTTCGATCAACGCTGCGAGCTTTGCGCGCCTGCCATACCAAGGCCGCGACCGCGACCCACGCCCACCAGCGATGCAGGAAGTGCAGTAGAAAAGGATCATGCGAAAGCGTCCAGACAAAGCCGCTGGAAAAATCAATTTCCGGCACCAGCCGACCATTCATCAAGGGCCAGTCATAGGCCGCGTGCCCCGCGTTCAGACCCGCGACCCAGGCACCAAGCAGCAACTGGATAAACAGTATAGTTGCGACAACAGCTGAACCGCGGGTCAAGCGCGCAGGGCGGGCTTGCACTTGCCGCGCAAGCACGCGCATATCCCGCGCTGTCCAGACCAGACATGCGAGCAACAGCAATGCGGTTAGCAGATGCAGCGAAAGGCGAAAATGGCTTACATCTGTCATGTCGCCAACCAGACCTGACTGCACCATAAGCCAGCCAAACAGACCCTGAAGGCCGCCTAACGCCAGCAGACCGATCAATCGACCCTTATAGCCATGAGGGATCGCGCCCTTGGCCCAGAACCACACGAGTGGCACCGCGTAAAACACGCCGACCAGCCTTGCCAGTAAGCGGTGGAACCATTCCCAGAAGTAAATGAATTTGAACTCAGCAAGCGTCATCCCGCCGATACTCGCTTCCAGCCTGTATTCCGGCGTGGCGCGGTATTTGGCAAATTCTTCCTGCCAGGCCGCGTCACTCATGGGGGGCAGGATACCGGTGGCCACATCCCACTCGGTTATCGAAAGTCCGCTTTCCGTCAGCCGGGTTATCCCGCCAACCAGAACAATCACGACTACAAAGCCCGCAACGATTTCCAGCCACCGCGCCAAGGCCAGCGGCCGTGCCAAATTGGCATCATCGGGCGCCGCCCGAAGAGGAGAAGATGCAGATGTCGTTGCCATGATGCTGGCTAAATGTCGGCAGCAGCGAAAACAGGCAAGTCAATTCACCGCAAAATAGGATGCGAAATCCGCAATCCTGCACGATTGCCCTTGCGAAATGTGATATTGTTACATAGATGCTGTCACGCGTTATGAACAACCTCGCCATCTCGATTCGCCGACGGCTCGACCGTGCGGGTATTATGATTGCAGGTTTGTGCGCTATTCACTGCATTGCGACAATTGTTGTGGTTTCCGCGCTGGGTCTTGGTTCGCACTTCCTGCTTTCGCCGGAGATCCATCGGATCGGCTTGGCACTTGCGCTGATCATTGCTGCGGTGGCGATTGGCTGGGGCGCGCTCAAACATCGCCGAGCCGCTCCGTTTGTCACCGCAATGACCGGGCTTACTTTTATGGGCGGAGCACTTGCTATGCCCCACGGTTTTGGGGAGGCTGTTCTGACCCTGATCGGCGTTGCGCTGGTTTCGGCTGGTCACCTGCTCAATATGAGGCATGCTGGCGCCTCATAGCGGCGGAGCCTACTTGCAATTCTCACGGTTGCGAATGTTGCCAAGGCGGCTATCTCGTCACCCATGATCCAAACGAAACACGTAACGCTGAACGGCGAGCCGCGACAGACAAACGCCTCAACCATAGCCGACCTGGTTCGAGAACTGGAACTCACGCCCGAAAAGGTGGCGGTCGAGCGCAATGGTGAAATTGTCCCCCGATCGGCTTTGGGGGAGGCAGAGCTGCAAGATGGCGACACACTGGAAATCGTGCATTTCGTAGGCGGCGGCGACCAGAGCGATACGTGGAGCGTAGCGGCCCGAACATTCAGCTCACGCCTGATCGTGGGAACCGGGAAATATAAGGATTTCGAGCAGAATGCGGCTGCGGTAGAGGCAAGCGGCGCAGAAATCGTCACGGTCGCTGTGCGCCGAGTGAATGTAAGCGATCCCAAAGCGCCCATGCTGACAGATTACATCGATCCGAAGAAGACCACCTATCTGCCCAACACCGCCGGATGTTTCACCGCAGACGATGCGATCCGGACCCTGCGCCTGGCGCGCGAAGCTGGTGGCTGGGACCTCGTCAAACTTGAAGTGCTGGGCGAGGCACGCACGCTTTACCCCGATATGCGCGAGACATTAAAGGCGACCGAGACGTTGGCCAAAGAGGGTTTTCATCCGATGGTCTATTGTGTTGACGATCCGATCGCCGCGAAGCAACTCGAGGACGCCGGGGCTGTAGCCATCATGCCCTTGGGCGCTCCGATAGGGTCCGGCCTGGGGATCCAGAACCAGGTGACCATCCGGCTGATCGTAGAAGGTGCGAGCGTGCCTGTGCTGGTCGATGCGGGTGTGGGAACAGCTTCCGATGCCGCTGTCGGGATGGAGCTCGGCTGTGACGGTATTCTGATGAACACCGCTATAGCGGAGGCGAAAGATCCGATCCGCATGGCACGCGCCATGAAGCTTGCTGTTGAAGGCGGCAGAGAAGCCTATCTTGCCGGACGGATGGGTCGCCGAAAATATGCCGACCCCAGCTCTCCGCTGGCTGGATTGATTTAAGACTGACCGATCACAGCGGCGCCTGAGACGAGGCGAGAAAAAGTCGCTTACCCCCTAACGGTTAATTAACCACGTTGCGCGAATATCTCTTCACGGCCGGAAGCAATTGTTCCGGTTGCAACGGGGAAGAGCAACAATATGGCAACTGTCGGCACCGCCAATCTGGCCATTGGAGAAATGCGCGAATTTGCGGGTTTCCGTCCGTGCGAGCAGCGATATATCAAGCGTGCGCTCGACATCGGCTTGGCGCGCAATGACGCATTCAAGCTCTGGGGTCGCAGCGAGACAGAAAACACTGCGATACGCCGCCAGTATGTCGCCTATCAGGACATGAAAACGCTGCGGGCTCTTATTCCTGCGGAAGGATCGATGGGTGAGGTCGAACGGTTCATTGGCAAGCTCGTACGCATGGCGGTGTTCGACCTGGAGCAAGAGAAGATCTCCAGCTTCTCGGCGTTTCGTTTCCTGTACGAACGTTTGCTTGGCGCAGAGGCAAGAGCCTATCTGCCTGCTGCGTTTTGTGCCGCTGCCGCATTGCCTCAGATCCGGCCAGAACAGCGCAAGCTGCTTTTGCAGAGCCTGAGCGAGGCTGCAGCCACAGCGCCGGGCTGGTCAGACGTTGATCCGAGCTTTTATCCCGAATTCATCGAAGATGTAGAAGCGGCCTAGCGCCTAGCCGCGATACATTCCGTCGATACGATCCTGATAACGATCGCGGATCTTGTGACGGCGGATCTTGAGGCTGGGCGTCATTTCTTCGTTCTCTACCGAAAAAGCTTCATCCACGAATTCGAATTTGCGGACTTTTTCTATCACTGAAAGATCCGCATTGGTCCGGTCCACCGCCTTGCGCACTGCCTGTTTGAAGGCAGGCAGGTCTTGCAGGGCAGCCAGATCAAACTTTTCATCATTGGCCCGCGCCCATTCGAGCGCCCATTCGGCATCGGGAACGATAAGGCCCACGACATAGGGGCGCTTGTCACCGCTTACCATCGCCTGAGCGATTTCCGGCTGCAGCGTCAGCATGCCCTCGATCTTTTGCGGGGCGACATTATCGCCTTTATCGTTGACGATCATGTCCTTCTTGCGGTCGGTTATGACGATCCGGTTCTTTTCATCGAGATGGCCAATATCGCCTGTATGCAGCCATCCATCCTTGATCGTGCGATTGGTTTCCGCGTCATTCTGCCAATAGCCATGCATCACAAGTTCGCCGCGAACGAGGATTTCACCGTCTTCCGCGATCTTCACTTCCACGCCGCGCATGGGCGGACCGACTGTGTCCATCTTCAACCCGGCGCGCGGCCGGTTGCAGCTGATCACCGGACCGGCTTCGGTCTGGCCATAGCCTTGCAGCATAGTGAGCCCCATTGCTTCGAAGAAATTGCCAACCTCGGGGTTTAGCGGTGCTCCCCCGGATACCATTGCCTTCATCCGCCCGCCAAAGCGTTGGCGAATTTTCGGGCGCAGAGTCTTCTCGACGACGAAGTTGAGTGGTCTGTCGCGTTTGCGCGTTCTGCCTTCTTTCGATTTCTCGCTGATCTTGAGCGCGGTATCCATCATGAAATTCGCGACTTTGCCCTGCTTTTCGACCTGCTTCATGATGCGTGTACGCAGCACTTCAAACAGGCGGGGCACCACGACCATGATGGTAGGGCGGGTTTCCTCGATATTGCTGGCGAGTTTCTCCAGCCCTTCCGAATAATATATCTCCGCTCCGACCGAGATGGGCAGATACTGGCCGCCTGTGTGTTCATAGGCGTGCGAGAGCGGGAGGAATGACAGGAACCGCTCATCCTGAATGCCGAAATCCGTTATCAGGATTTCCGCAGCGCCGGCAATATTGCACAGGATTGCGCCATGATGCTGCTTCACGCCGCGCGGCGCGCCTCCGGTGCCGCTGGTGTAGATGAGGCAGGCCAGGTCATCGCGCTTGATCTTGGCAAGGCGCGCATCGACAGCAGCACGGGCCGCCTTGGCATCGCCTGCGATCAAATCCGTCCAATTGTGGTATTCAAAGCTGCCGGCTTGCTTGCGATGCAGATCATCTATCCCGATGACATGATCGATAATCCCGGTGCGGCCAATCGCACCCACCACCGGTCCGAGCAGCTTCTCGGTTGACACGATGACCGCGCGTGCGCCGGAATTGTCCAGAATGTGCGCATGGTCACGCTCAGTATTGGTGATGTAAGTCGGCACCGAAATGCAGCCCGCCGCCATGATCGCAAGATCGGCTACGCACCATTCGGGGCGATTCTCCGACACCAGTGCAACACGATCTCCGTCGGTAAGGCCGATGCGGCGCAGGCTTTCAGCAAGAAGGCAAACCTGGTCAGCAATCTCCTGCCAGCTCTGCGTCGTCCACTGTCCATCCTGTTTGCGACCCAGAAAAGGAGCGCCACCTTTTTCATCGGCGCGTTTTAGAAACAGCTCGACCAGATTGTTCGCGCTATCGATATCCTGCAGCGCCTGGGCATCATTCGGATCAACGACCGGATGTTGGCCGGTCTGGGCTTGCGGGGCGTTCACGTGAATTTCTCTCCTGCGCCCGTTTCCCCGGGCATTGTCTGAAATCCAAATTAGGCGCGGATTGTCGCACCGGCAAGCGCGACTTGCCAAGGTCGATCAGGGCTGGTCGGCGGCTTCGCTGTCAGTTTCTGCCGGTTCGTAGCTGAGCAATCGCGCGATGCGAGGGTCCCCGGCAGACTCCCATCCTTGCGGCGTGCGCAGCAAGGCATTGGCTTTGCCGCGCGGCGGGAAAGTGCGGATATTGGTATGTCCAAGCGCTTCCAAAGATCCTATCATCCCTTCAACGCGGCCACCTTCTTCCGTGACCACAGTGGAGCCAAAGGCCATGAGCAGAGGCAAGGCCAAGGCATCCTGCGCGCTCATTCCGAAATCGATGACCCCGATTATGGACCGGGCAGTTTGAACCGGAATTGTCGGGCCGCCAGCCGCACCGATAACGAGGATTGCCTCGCCCTCTTCATCCAGAACGATGGTGGGAGACATCGACGATCTCGGGCGCTTTCCGCCTTCGACCCGGTTTGCCACCGGTATTCCGTCCATTTCCGGCGACAGGCTGAAATCTGTAAGCTCGTTATTGAGATAGAAACCGCCAAAATACAGGCCGGAGCCAAACGCCCCCTCGACTGTGGAGGTGTAACTGACTGCATTGCCTTCACCATCTACAACGGAGAAGTGTGTGGTCCCGTTCTCAGGCGGTTCGTCGCCATCGGCACGGGCGAGGGGGGCACCGGCGGGTTTGCCTGGCTCTACCGTTTCAAGAGCCTTGCCCGGATCAATCAGCGCACTGCGTTTTGCCAGATAGTCTGCATCAACCAGCCCTGCGGTTGGCACGTCGACGAAATCGGAATCGCCTATGTAGAGTTCGCGATCCGCATAGGCCAGGCGCTGGGATTCGAGGAAAAGATGCCAGAATGTCGGGCTGTCGGGGCCCATGGCCGCGATATCAAAACGCTCCAGCTGGCCAAGCATCTGGCCAACCGCGACACCGCCCGATGATGGCGGCCCCATCCCGCAGATCCTGTAGCTGCGATAGCGAGCGCAGACAGGCTCTCGCTCCTTGGCGCGGTATCCCACCACATCGCTCGCGGCCATCACGCCATCCTGCGGTGTTTCGCCGGCTACATATGCAGCAAGCGCCGCAGCATCGTCTTCGTACAGGGCCTGCGGACCCTTGGTCGCGATCCGCTCAAGTGTCAGCGCGAGGGCCGGCACGGTGATTGTGCTGCCCACCGGCAGCGGCTCACCATCGCTGCCGAAAAAGTTTGCGCGTGCAGCATCTGTTTTGTCGGCGCGGCCTTTATTGCCAGCAAGAGAAGCGTGAAACCGGCGGTTCATGTTGAACCCGCCGCGAGCAAGCGCGATGGCAGGTTCGAACAGCTGCGCCCATTCGAGCTTTCCATACTGGCCGTGCGCCTTCGCCGCGAGCGCGATATTGCCCGGCACACCAACGCTAAGACCGGAAATGACGCGTTTGTCGCGTGGCAAACGTTCACCGTTTTGATCAAGAAAGCGCTTGCCCGTGGCAGTGGCCGGTGCGGTTTCACGGCCATCGAATGTGGTTATTCCACCTTTGCCTGCATGGACCAGAAACCCGCCGCCACCAATCCCCGAACTTTGCGGTTCCACGACGGTCAGCGCAAGCATGACGGCGATTGCCGCATCGGTGGCCGAGCCACCTTTTGCAAGGATTGCCTCCCCAGCTTCGGTCGCGCGGGGGTCGGCAGAGCTTACCGCCCCGAGATTCTCTGCCACTCCAGCCGATGCTGGCGGCGTGGCGATGGGCGCGGTGTATGTGGAGCAGGCCGCGAGCGGCACTGAGAGTGAGAGACCAATAAGGATGCGCTTGAACATGCGCCCTCGCTATTCGGTTCCGACCGCCTCTGCAATGGTTGCAAAGCCATCGCGTTTCATCAACCGGCCGATATCGGCCGCGATGCGCGCCCCAAGTCCAGGCCCTTCGTACACCATGGCCGAATAAAGCTGCAGGAGGCTGGCTCCCGCCTTGATCCGCGCCCACGCGTCTTCCCCGCTTGCAATGCCGCCTACTCCAACAAGCGGAATTTCGCCGCCGGTGGCCTTTCGGAAATCCCGCACTCGCTGGAGCGCTAGCTCGCGTAGCGGAGCGCCAGACAGACCGCCGGCTTCGTCTGCGTGATGCGATTTCAGGTGTGGGCGCGAAATTGTGGTGTTGGAAACAATCAGCGCCCCAAGCTTCTTGTCGATAGCAATGCGGGCAATCGCATCGATGTCTGCCTGTTCGAGATCCGGCGCCACTTTAAGAAATATCGGAGGAGGAGAGTGACCTGACACCTCATCTCGCGCGTGGATGACTGCATCCAGCAGACCGGTCAGCGCGCCTTCATCTTGGAGCGCGCGCAGGCCTGGCGTGTTCGGGCTCGAAATATTGACCGCAAGATAGGATGCGTAGGGCGCCATGATCCCGGCCATATTTGCGTAGTCGGCAATGCGATCGGATGAATCCTTGTTCGCGCCGATATTGATCCCGACAATCCCCGGCCTGCCTTTTCGAACTTTCAGCCTCGCAACAGCTGCGTCTGCTCCGGCATTGTTGAATCCCATCCTGTTTATGACGGCGCGGTCCTCTACGAGCCGGAAAAGGCGCGGTTTCGGATTGCCGGATTGCGGAAGCGGCGTGATCGAGCCGACCTCCGTGAAGCCGAATCCAAGGCCAAGAAGCGCGTCCGGAACCTCAGCGTCCTTGTCAAAACCAGCCGCCACTCCAACCGGATTGGGAAAGGAAAGGCCGGCGACAGATGATGATAGGGTTCCATTATGAACAGCCTTTCTCCCAACCCGACCAGCCGGAAGCGCTTTCAGCGCACGGATTGCGAATCGATGGCCTGTTTCGGATTCGAGCGCGAAAACGGCAGGCTTGATAAGTTGGAAAAGCATCCCGGGCGCTTATCCCAGGCCACCAAGAGCTGTCGAGTGTGCGATTGTCGTGATTTTACAAGTGATAGCGCGACACCTTGTCGTTTGCGTACAATTATTGCCCCGGGGTTTTGCCTAATACCGTTGGTGCGACCCGAAGGGCTCGGAGCAAATTGCGAAGAGTTCCTCAACTCAAATGGGCGGTTCCTTCGGGAGCCGCCCTTTTTTTGTGTCAATTCAATCGAAACCATTCTAGATCGCCTGCAGAGGCCTTAAGAATGGATTCACTGCACAATCCGGAATTCCGAGAGTCGCAAGCTGCGTCGACGCTTGATGACTTTGAGCTTACATCCTCTTCACTCATAGAAATCGATTACATAGCCCCACCGGCCGCGGTGAGCGACTATGTTACAACGCTCTATCACTTTCGTTGCGATGAGCCGATAATCAACGACATCCAGCCGGCATCTGTCGGACACCTTGCGATCTTTCCTTACGGCAAAGGGGAAATGCATTTTCGCGGCGGATACCGGGATCCGAACGCCGAGATCGCAATGATGACGCCGCTATCAACCGCTACCCCGATTGTGGTTAAGGGCCCTTTTCATGTGGTCGGCGCAGCGCTTTCACCATTCGGGTGGGCAGCCCTGACAAGGTTACACGCGGGCGAAAATCGAGACCGTCTGTTACCGGCCAATGCGCTCATTGGCGATTCGTTCGACAGTCTGGGTCAACATCTGCTCGACAGTTATCGCACCGGCACCATGAGCGGGCGCGAATGTGCCCTGGAAATCGGCAATTTTATCGGCCGTGTGGCGAAGCCGGTCAATTCGCGTCACGCTGATCTCGTGCGGGTCGTCAACACATGGCTGGGTTCTTCGCTTAATCCCGAGATCGCCGATCTCCTTGAGAAAGCTGCGTATTCGGAGCGTCAAGTGCAACGCCTGACCGAACGATATTTTGGTTTGCCTCCGCAGGCGCTGGCGCGAAAATATCGCGCGCTAAGAGCGGCTGCTCTGCTTTCGTTTCCGCAGCTTACGCCTGAGTTCGAAGCCGAATTGGGCGATGCGTTTTTTGATCAGTCGCACATGATCCGCGAGATCACCCGATTTGTGGGCAGGACTCCGGCGCGTCTGAGCGATGATAATAATCCGTTTCTCGCTGAAATGATCGATCCCAAGAATTTCCGCGAGCTGGATATTTAGGGCCATTGCACTGGTCTCATATGGATCGTCCGGGGCACAAACAGCGCATGTCTTGGTTGATCAATCACCAAAGCTTTTTCTGAGGGTATCTGATGCTTCGTCTTTCAAATTTCGCAGCAATGTCTGCCGCAATTGCACTCGCTGGCTGCACCAACGTATCTCAGTTGCAGGTTGCGAACGTCTCGGACACGCATGGCAGCACCGCGACGCAGACACCGATCAGCCTCGATGCGTTCTTCACGGCCTATGATTTGGCTACCTTGGAGATGTCGCCCGAGACCAAGGCCTATCGCGGCATCCGCGATGAAGATTATGGCAATTGGAATGATCCCTCTGACGAGGCGGCGGCAAGGGAATACGCTTTGCTCCAAAGCAGCGCGGCCAAGATGCGGGCGCAATACGATGTCGAACAGATGGAGCCAGAAGACGCGCTTTCCTATCGCCTGTTCGAGAAAACGGCTGAACGCAGCGCATTGCTGTATCCTTTCCGCGAATATGGCTTTCTGTTCGATCACCGCCGCGGCGCGCATACGGGCATCCCCGCATTCCTGATCAACATCCACCGGATCACCGAGCCGCAGCATGCAATCGCCTATATCGAACGTATTGCAGGCATAGGCCCGCAGCTCGACATTCTAATCTCGGAAAGCCGTGACCGCGCGGATCAGGGGGTTATGCCGCCTGACTGGGTTTATCCATACGTGGTCGCCGATCTTGAGGCTCTGATCGCAGCGGGCGATGACAACGCTGTGCTGGAAGATTTTGCTGCCAAGGTCGCTGGCCTCAATGCTGGCGAGGGATCGGCCCTCGATCTGAACGACGACGCGGCCCGCGCGTGGAACGATCATGCCTTGCCAGCCTACAAACGGCTTTTGTCGGAAATGAAGCGCCAGCAGGCGATTGCACCAACCGATGATGGGATCTGGCGGCTTGCCAATGGCGAGGCATACTACGCCGCGCTGCTTCAGAGCTACACAACGACAGACCTCACAGCCGACGAAATCCACAATATCGGCTTGCGCGAGGTCGATCGGATCCATGATGAGATGCGGGCGATCATGAAGCAGGTTGGCTTCGACGGGTCGTTGCAGGACTTTTTCCAGTTCACCCGAACCGATGACCGCTTCTTTTACTCAACCCGCGATGCATATTTGGCAGACGCGCAGGCCAAATTGGATGCGATGGAAGCCAAGCTGCCTGAGTATTTCGGACGCCTCCCGAAAGCTCCGATGATCATCAAGCCGGTCGAGGCGTTCCGTGAAAAAAGCGCCGGCAAAGCGTTCTATCAAAGTCCGGCGGCTGACGGTTCTCGGCCCGGGACATATTACGTCAACCTCTATCGCTTGCGCGATATGTCGAAAAACGAACTGGAAGCGCTTGCCTATCACGAAGGCTTTCCGGGCCATCATCTCCAGCGGGCGCTCCAAACCGAGCTTGGTGATTTGCCGGCGTTCCGCAGGTTCGGAGGATTTACGGCCTACACCGAAGGCTGGGGCCTCTACACCGAAGAGCTTGGCAAAGACATGGGTTTCTATCAGGATCCCTATTCTGATTTCGGCCGGCTTGGGATGGAGTTATGGCGCGCCTGCAGGCTGGTTGTGGACACCGGCATCCACTCGAAACGCTGGACCCGCGAAGAAGCGATTGCGTACCTCGCTCAAAACACGCCAAATCCGCAGGGCGATGTGGTGAAAGCTATTGAAAGGTATATCACGACTCCGGGCCAGGCGACCGCGTACATGATCGGCAAACTCAAGATTATGGAATTGCGCGCACTGGCGATGCAGGAACTTGGTGATGATTTTGACTGGCGCGGCTTTCACGATACCGTTTTGCTAAGTGGTCCTGTGCCTCTTGATATTCTTGAGGAAAATGTGAAATCCTGGATTCAGGAGAGAAAAGCAGACTGAGTTTGCGCACGGCCTTTTTTCGGTGTGCAAATTTTGCATGTCGCTGAAATACAATGCACCCCAATCACCAATCCTTATCGTCGCTGCTGCGCCGTATTGGAGGGAATCCAAGTTCCCTCTTTGACGGCATTAGGGACGGCAGGTTGGCGGGTCGCAATCAGCTGGCATGCCGTCCCTTTTTATGTCCAAACTATCCGTTCGCACCTCCATGCGCGCACATCGCCTGTAATCTGCAACATGGTTTCGCGATTGCCATTCGGTTTGACCTGAAACGCTCATGAAGAATTCGCTTGATACCGGGCCTAATTCGTTCGAGCTGACATACTATGATCCGCCGGCAGAACTTGCCGATCATGTCCTCGCGCTGTTCCACTTTGTCTGGGATCGGCCAGAGATCCATGACCGGCACCCGGGGGCGCTTGGTCAAATTGCACTTTTTCCCTTTGGGACGGGCGAATTGTATATGGGTGATGAGCCGTGTGTTATTGACGGCGAGACCTATCTGCTTGCCGGTTTCGATACTGCGGCTCCGTTCAAAATGAACGGACCGTGGCATGCTATTGGCGCTTCGCTTTCCGCGCTTGGCTGGGCAGCGCTGACACAAAGCTCGGCCAAGGAAAGCTTCAACAAATTCATCCCTGCGAGCGAGTTGTTGCACGAAGAGGTGGACCGCTTTGCCCGGCAGACCAACGATTTGTACCGTTCGGGGCGATTGTCCGGAAAAGACGCCTGCGATGCACTCGCACAGTGGATTGCGCCGCGTCTGGCTGAAGTCCCCCAGTCGCACGCCGACCTGATCGGCAGGACCTATGAATGGATCGGATCGTCTCTCAGCCCCGATGTTGAGCGCCTGTTTCCAATGGTCGATTATTCACGCCGCCAGGCGGAGCGGCTTGTGACGCGTTATTTTGGGCTTTCTCCAATGGCGCTGGCGCGCAAATACCGTGCGGTTCGCGCGGCCAGTCTTCTGGCTCAGCCGGAGCTGAGCGATGAGGCTGAATCCGAGATCGGTTCAGCGTTTTACGATCAGCCGCATATGATCCGCGAGATCAGGAGGTATTGTGGCTACACTCCCACCCGGCTCGGGGGCGAGGGTGAGCCGGTGTTCCAGACGATGATCCGCCTGAAAAACCTTGATCGGCTCAAGGGCTTCCGAACCATCGGTTAATCGCTAACGACTCGCAAAAAGCTGATTCCGCTTGAAATTGGAGCGAATTCGTCCGATTTGCTCGTCATGCGCCTCTCAAACCTTGCAGACTACGCCGTCATCACGATGAGCGCGGCCGCAAACCATTGCGGCGGTAGCCGGACGAGCGCTGCCGAACTGGCTGGTGAAACCGGATTGCCGAAACCCACAGTTCAAAAGCTGGTCAGCAAGTTGACGAGCGCGGGTTTGCTGCGCTCGGTTCGCGGGGCGAATGGCGGCTTGCAGCTTGCCCGCCCAGCTGCGGCAATTACCGTCGCTGATATAGTAGAAGCGGTGGAAGGCCCGATCGCCTTGACCGCCTGTGTCGAGACGCCGGGTTACTGTGAGCACGAAGCTGGCTGTACAATGAAGCCGCACTGGCCGCTCATCAACACGGCGATGCGCAATGCGCTGGCGGGTATTGCCCTTACGCAGCTGCGCGATCCTTCAATCATCAATGAAAAAGAAATCGCATGAGCGAAAACATCGATCTTGAAACCGCTGACCTGTCTCAGGAAACGGATGCGGACGCAAAAGCCGCTGCAGCCAACGCTGCGGAGTACGAGCATGGCTGGTCGGCTGATATCGACACCGAATTCGCCGAAAAGGGCCTCAACGAAGACACAGTGCGCTTCATTTCGGGCAAAAAGGGCGAACCGGAATGGATGCTCGACTGGCGGCTGAAGGCTTTTCGCCTTTGGGAGCAGATGGAGGAGCCTGATTGGGCCAAGGTCGGCTATCCCAAGATCGATTATCAGGACGCATATTACTACGCTGCGCCCACCAAGAAGGTGGAGCTGGACTCGCTCGATGACCTCGATCCTGAGATCAAGGCGGTTTACGACAAGCTTGGCATTCCACTTGGCGAGCAAGAGGTTTTGGCGGGTGTCAAAGGCGCAAAGAAAGTCGCGGTTGATGCCGTGTTCGACAGCGTTTCGGTCGCCACCACCTTCCGCGAAGAGCTCAAGAAAGCGGGCGTCATTTTCCTGTCGATCTCCGAGGCGATCAAGGAATATCCCGAACTCGTCAAAAAGTGGCTCGGCCGTGTTGTGCCGGTGCGCGACAATTACTTTGCCGCGCTCAATTGCGCGGTCTTTTCGGACGGTACGTTTGTGTACGTGCCCAAGGGGGTGCGCTGCCCGATGGAGCTTTCCACCTATTTCCGCATCAACGCGGAGAACACCGGCCAGTTTGAACGCACGCTGATCGTCGCTGAAAAGGGCTCATACGTTTCCTATCTCGAAGGCTGCACCGCGCCGATGCGCGATGAAAACCAGCTCCACGCGGCTGTGGTCGAACTGGTCGCGATGGAAGACGCGGAGATCAAATATTCGACCGTTCAAAACTGGTATCCCGGCAACTCCGAAGGCGTGGGCGGGATCTACAATTTCGTGACCAAGCGCGGGCTGTGCCAGGGCGATCGCTCCAAGATCAGCTGGACGCAGGTGGAAACCGGCAGCGCGGTGACGTGGAAGTACCCGTCTTGCGTGCTCAACGGTGAAAACAGCGTGGGTGAGTTTTACTCGGTCGCGGTGACGAACAATTACCAGCAGGCCGACACCGGCACAAAAATGATCCACAATGGGAAGGGCAGCCGCTCGACAATCATCTCCAAGGGCATTTCCGCTGGCAAGTCGAACAACACCTATCGCGGCCTTGTGCGCGTGGGCCCCACGGCGAGCGGCGTGCGCAACTTCACCCAGTGCGACAGCCTGCTGCTGGGCGATGAATGCGGCGCGCACACCGTGCCCTATATCGAGGTGAAGAACCCCGGCGCGCAGATCGAGCACGAAGCAACCACGAGCAAGATCAGTGATGAGCAGATGTTTTACGCACAGCAGCGCGGGCTGGACGAAGAGGAGGCGGTTGCCCTGATCGTCAACGGCTTTGCCAAGGACGTGCTGAAAGAGCTGCCGATGGAATTTGCTGTCGAAGCGCAGAAGCTGCTAGCGATCTCGCTAGAGGGGAGTGTGGGGTGACCGAACGCAAAACCCTCAACCTGCGGCCACCCTCCGACGAAGCGCCCGAACTCGACAAAAAAGGCCGGGGCTGGAAAATTTCGGACAAGCGGCTCGATGAACTGCACGCGCAGGCGCGCGAGCGGCGTCGGTTCTCGTCCGAGGCCCACAAAGCGCTTGCGAAGCGTTTCGCCACAGCCAACCTTGGTCGCCACACCTTCAAACGGCACGCGGTTGTGGGCAGCGCGATCCTCGATTTCAATTGCCATACGCTCGGCATGGCAATCGATATTTTCGAGGAGGACGATAACGAAGCGCTCGCCACGCGCCGCGACAAGAGTCTTGAATCGGTGGGCATCAAGGTGATGCGTATCAAGGCATCCGAGGTGCTTGAAAATATGGACGGTGTGCTCGCGCGGATCACCGCCGGGATGCGCCAACGGATCGCCGATAAACAAGAACGCCGGGCGGAGCACCGCCGCAACTCAACACCCAACAGGCAATATTCAGAGGACTGACTGAATGACACTGCTTACCCTTGCCATCGCCCCGATCCTCGCTCTGCAAAGCGCAGGGGAAGGCGCGGTCGCGATCAAGAACGACACGCCCGAAACCTGGACGGTTGAATATCCACGGATCGTCAGCCCGTTCGTGAACGATTACCGGCGCTGCCTCAACAGTGCCAACCGCAAGGTTACGGGTGTTGCCGATTTCGAGAAGCAGCATAGGCAGGATATCGAGCGCTGCTCTGTGGCCTCGCTGGAAGCTCAGAAATCGTCCAACAGCATCCTTGCTGGCCGTGATGACAGCGGCGAGTTCGGTCCCAGGGATATTGAACAGGTGTTCGATCATATTGGCCGGATTCACATCGCGCGCGGCGCCGATCTCGACAAGCAATTCAGCATAGTGCTGGTCGAGGGCGAAAAGCGCCGCGAAGAATACAAGAAAGAGCGGGCCAAAGGTCTCGTAATGGACCTTCGCGATGCCTCGGTGGTGAAATCCGCAGCAGAAGTCGCCGGCCAAACTTCACAAGGTGTTGCCGAATAATGCTCAAAATCGAAAACCTTCATGCCGAAGTTGACGGCAAGGCGATCCTCAAGGGTCTCTCGCTCAAAGTTCCCGCCGGCGAAGTCCACGCCATCATGGGCCCGAACGGAGCGGGCAAATCGACGCTCGCACACGTGCTCGGCGGGAAGCCCGGCTATGACGTGACCCAGGGCTCGGTTGAATTCCGCGGATCGGATCTGTTCGACCTTGAGCCGCATGAGCGCGCTGCCACCGGCCTTTTCCTTGGCTTTCAGTATCCGGTCGAAATCCCGGGCGTATCCAACGTCCAGTTCCTGCGCGAAGCGCTCAATTCGCAGCGCAAATATCGCGGGGAAGAACCGCTTTCGGGCGGCGAGTTCCTCAAGCTCGCCAAGGAAAAGGCGGGCCTGCTGAAAATGGACATGGAAATGCTCAAGCGTCAGGTGAATGTCGGCTTTTCGGGCGGCGAGAAGAAGCGCGCCGAGATGGTGCAGATGGGTATCCTTGATCCGGCCTTTGCGGTGCTTGATGAAACGGACAGCGGACTTGATATCGACGCACTCAGGATCGTCGGTGAGGGGATCAACTCGATCATGCGCAGCCCCGATAACGGCGTACTGTTGATCACACATTATCAGCGGCTGCTGGATGTCGTGAAGCCCGATAAGGTCAGCGTGCTTGCGGATGGCCGGATTATCCGGACAGGCGGAGCAGACCTTGCCTTGAAGCTTGAGGAAGAGGGCTACGACACAGTGATGGCCGATGCCTGAGGCAAAAACTCTCCCATCCCGCCGGGACGAAGCATGGCGCTATTCTGATGTGGACGCGGCGGCACGTTTGGGCGCATCTGCGCTTGATCAGTGGCGAGAAATTTCCGTGCCCGCTGGCACGACGCATCATGAATCATTGATGATTGGAGGGTGCGACCCAGAATTGCATCGTATCCGGATCAACTTGGGTGATGGAGCGCGTGCCGAGATTTTTGCAGCCAATGCAGGTGCGGACTTCACGCGGCTTGAGGTCGAAGTGACGCTTGGCAGGGCTGCGCATTTCGAGTTTGGCGGGGTCACTATTGGCGGCGGCGATACGGTGCGGGAATTTGTGACCACGACCATCCATGCGGAGCCTGAGGCGACCAGCAATCAGACCGTGCGAAGCGTGCACTGGGATACTGCCACTGGTAATTTCCTTGGCGAGATCAAGGTTGCGCGTCACGCGCAAAAGACTGACGCGGCTCAGGATTTCAAAGGTTTGCTGCTGGACGCCGGGGCAAGCGCCAACGCCGTCCCGCAGCTTGAAATCTTTGCGGATGATGTGAAATGCGCCCACGGGGCAACTGTCGGCCAGCTTGATGAGGCAGCGCGTTTCTACATGGCGGCACGCGGACTTTCGCCAGCCGATGCGCAGCGTTTGCTTGTGCAGGCCTTTATCGGCGACGCCTTCGTTGAACTTGGCGAGGAAGCCGAACGCGAAAAGCTGTTATCCGCGGCGCTTGAAAAACTGGAAGGGAGATTGTGATGATGAAGAATGCTCTGTTTGCCGCCTTGCCGGTCGCCGCGCTTCTTGCCGGTGGATCGACCGCGCTTTCAGCGGGCAGCGGGGAAGCTACGGTGGCTCCGCCTGCGAGCGAATTCTCCCCGATGCAGCGATACGACATCGCTTATGACAAACCACGCGATGTCGCCGAGTTTTATCTCAAAGATTTCGGTTTCAGAAAATATGACGCCGACTTTGAAGATCTGGACCACGACGCAGACAGCAACATGCGAGTGGTTCTGGTCACGGTTGATGGGATCAGGGACGATTCGGTCGGCGGAGTGCAGATGCGCTTTGGACTGCGCGCCAGCCGGGGCAGCTGGGAAGCTGTGGAGGCCGGCATGCGGCGCAAATGCCGCCGCGGCGAAAACGCCGGTAAATGGACGAAGGACGTATGTCCCTGACGCTCGCCCATCCTGAAGCTTTCGAGCACGCAGCTGATTTTCCCGGACTTGTGACCGGAGAAGGAAGCCGCTGGCATTATCTCGATACTGCGGCGACGGCACAAAAGCCGCGTGCAGTGATCGGGGCGATGGCGCGCGCACTCGGAGAGGATTACGCGACGGTCCATCGCGGGGTTTATTCGCGCTCGGCCGATATGACGCTCGCCTACGAAAATGCCCGTCGCCGGATCGCAACGTTTCTGGGGGGACACGAAACCGAGATCGTTTTCACCCGCGGTGCGACGGAAGCGATCAATCTGGTGGCAAACAGCTGGGGCAAGGCCAATCTTGGGCCTGGCGACCGCATAATGCTCTCTCAGCTGGAGCATCACTCAAATATCGTGCCCTGGCAGATGATCGCCGATCAAACCGGTGCGCAGATTGATGTTTGTCCGCTCACCGTGGATCACTGCATCGACCTCGATGCTGCCGAAGCGATGCTTACCGAGCAGCACAAACTGGTAGCATTCGGCCATGTCTCCAATGTCTTGGGCAGTGTGCTTGATGCACCGCGCGCGGCGCAGCTGGCGCATAATGTCGGCGCAAAACTGCTGCTCGATGGCTGCCAGTCCGCACCGCATATGCCGGTTGATATGGCGGAGCTGGGCTGCGATTTCTATGTTTTCAGCGCGCACAAGCTCTATGGGCCAACAGGGATCGGGGCGCTTTGGGCAAAGGCGGATATTCTCGAATCCATGCCCGCTTGGGAAGGCGGCGGGTCGATGATCGACCGTGTCACCTTCAAAAAAACCACTTTCGCGCCGGCCCCGCAGCGGTTCGAGGCAGGCACACCTGCCATTGCCGAAGCGATCGCATTTGCTGCCGCCGCAGACTATGTAATCGCTGTTGATCTGGCCAAACTGCACGACCATGAAACCGCGTTGGTCAAACGGCTGCGCCGAGAGCTTGGCGCAATGAACGACGTCACGCTGTTCGGCCCGGCCGATAGCGCTGGCATTGTCAGCTTTGCGATCGACGGCATCCACCCGCATGATCTCGGCACCATTCTCGATGAGAGCAATGTCGCAATTCGAGCGGGCCACCACTGCGCACAGCCATTGATGGATAACCTGGGTGTTCCGGCGACCGCACGGGCCAGTTTTGGCCTGTATTCCACACAAGACGATGTCGATGCGCTGCTCGAAGGTATCACCCGCACGCGCCGGATTTTTGGGAAAGCATGATGAACAAGCCACAAGACGAACGCGAATTTGTCGCAGCCCCTGCTCCGAATGACGATGTGGTCAAGCCGCCGCGCGCGCGGGTAGAAGATGCTGTCGATCCCGACGCCGCAGCCTCTCCGCGTGAGCGGGATTATCTCGAAGGCTTCCTGCACCAGAAGCCTGCAGAGGGGCCGGCGGGCGGAGCTGGCGGCGAGCTTCAGACAGCTGTCGTCGATGCGCTCAAGGAAATTTACGATCCGGAAATTCCGGTCAACATTTACGACCTTGGGCTGATTTACGGCGTCGAGGTCGATGATGAAGCTGACGCAACCATAACCATGACGCTGACAACACCGCATTGTCCTGTCGCTGAAACCATGCCGGGAGAAGTGGAGCTGCGCGCGGCTTCGGTGCCCGGCATTCGTGATGCTGAGGTCAATCTGGTCTGGGATCCGCCATGGTCGCCAGAAAAGATGAGCGATGAAGCGCGCCTCGAACTGGGGATGCTGTGATGAGCGACACCAAAACCAGACAGCGACCTGCAGCCGTTATCCTGACCAAAGGCGCGGAAGACCGCATCGCATATCTGATGAGCCAAGCGCCCGATGATGCGATCGGGGTCAAGCTATCGACCCCCCGCCGCGGCTGTTCGGGCCTGGCCTATTCGGTCGACTATGTGACCGAAGAAGCCAAGTTCGACGAGAAGATCGAAACTCCGGGCGGCACATTCTACATCGATGGGGCGAGTGTTTTGTATCTGGTCGGTTCGACCATGGACTGGCGCGAGGATGATTTCACAGCAGGCTTCGTATTCGAAAATCCCAATGCGAAAGGCGCGTGTGGATGCGGCGAAAGCTTCATGGTCTGATCGTGCGGGCTTTCCGCATACAATAGAGCGTGACTGGCGAAGTGTGTGTTAGTGTGCTAATGCACCAACCATGGCAGAGCGCGATTACACAAAACGCTATGAAGAGATCATGCGCGGCGCAGGTGAGCGCAAGCGTATTTTGGCGCAGCGCGCCTTGGAACGCGAACGCCTTTTTCGCGAAAAATATAACGCTAAACTCACGCGGGTGCAGCGCAGTGAGGCGGACTATGCTTTGCGAATGATATCGCAGATCGACCGTGAAATGGCCAAAATCACGGCGCGGATGGAGCGCACATCCAAGGTCGAAAAGCGGATTGAGCTGAAGGCCGCGATCGTCCACTTACGCAAATTGCGTGATACATTGCGCGGCAAAGGCCTTGGCAACCCTAGGCGCAAGCCGCCAGAGGCCGGTCTTGCGGTTCCGGCTATCCCTCCAAAAGGCCCGCTGCCGAAACAGGGCGGCGCGCAGGCCCCGCTCGATTTCGAGAACTAGAAAGTTTCGTCTTCTGCCAGGTGGCGCAGCAGGCGCTCTTCCAGATCGTCAATCTGCCCATCTGAATCCAGCGCGGTATCGAGCCAGCTCTGCTCTTCGTCCGTGATAGCGTGACCGGCCTCGGCATCGGCGACATAGTCGTTCTGCGGTCCATCGGTTCCGCTCATATGTTTTGCGGCCCAATCAAGATTCCGCGTGAAGTTTTCGGATTTTCCTGCTTGGCGAATAACCTCGAAAAAGAAGCCGAGCCGGCCTTTGTTCGGGCTCTTGAGAAAGTTGACCAGTTGCATTTTTCGCTCATGGCTGAGCTGTGCATTGTCCAGAGCAAACCCGCGCAAATAGTTGGCAATCGCATCGACAAACAGATCGCCCCAGGCAGGCACGTTGTCATCAGCGAGCGTTGCATCTTTCAGGCGGAAAAGCAGCTCTGCATCAAAACGGGTCACCGCCGCCGGGCCGTATCCGCCGCTTGAAAAAATCACCCGGCGCAAGATGCGTACTTCGGCATCGCTGATATGTGTGCTCGACAACTCGCCGCCGCACCGGGTCGGCCCGGTGCCGCTCAGTACTTCACGCTCGATCTGTTCGAGCAGGTAGTTCTTCAGCAAGTCCGGCACATTTTCAGCGCGCTCGACAATCCGAACAAGCGCCTCTAGCTCGGCATAGCTTTCCAAAACACCGTCATGATCGACCTGCGCGATCAGCCATTCGGCTTCGTCGCGCGAGCACTGCAGGCGCGGCTTGGTGCCACTGAGAACGAATTCGCCAATCGCCTCGACAAAGAAATCGCACCATTCCTGATTTTCGGAATCGACCACGTTGTTGATGGCAAAGATCGCTTCGGCTTCTTCACGCGTGATGATGCCATCGCCCCAACCCTGGCGGCGCAGGCCGAGCAATTCGTCTGCGGAAATCACGCCGTCTTCTGCCGCGCGAGCTGCGAGTTCGGTGAAATGCGTTGTCATAACCCGTCTAACCCCTCTAATCTTGCGCAGGGGTCTTACACAGATGTGCTTAAGGGGGCGTTACCGGCGCCGCTACCGGGCTGCGATTTCGTTCAGACAGGCGGTTTCATCAACCGGCGCCCCGCCGGATCGCGCGCGGGCGACGACATGGCTTGCAAGCGGCTCGCCGCGGGCCTGACTGGGGTAGAGATAGATGTCGAGAACACAGCTGGCGCTGGCGAATTGCAATTTGCGGGCATCGCCTTCTGTCAGATCGATGCGTGTCTGACCGAGCATGGCCTTCAGGCTCGATGCATCCTGTCCGATGATCCCGCCGAAACCGCGATCGGTCCGTGGCAGCAATGCTTGAGGTGCCACGGCTGCCTGTTGGCTAGGCGGGGGCGCAGAATAAGTTGCGGGCGGCGTGCCGCATGCGCTCAATCCGAACACCACCGGCACAAATGCCATTTTACGCATTTGCAGATCTATTCCTTTGCATCGCATGGTGCGCGAGATGGGTGCCCGCTGCCGCTCCTACAACCGGGGCGACGAGATTCAGCACCGGGACCAGCATCATGGTTGCTATCACGCCGCCAAGCAGGATCCGCTCATTGCGCGGGACAGGGCTCGCATGGCGCTCTCCCTCGCAGTGCCTCAGCCACGCCATATCGGTCAGTTCACGGCCGAGCAGCACAGCATTCACCGCGAGAAAAATCACAGCCGGCCCAATCGCGGTGAACAGCAAGACAAGAGCAAAGGGTAGGGCCGCGAGGTTAAAGCCAAGCGCTCGCCCCATGCCGCGCACAGAATTGGCAAGATCCTGCGGCAGCGGCAGGGGCTGCGCTTTCTCGGCAAGATCAGGGTAATGCCGCGCCTCGACCGCGGCCACGATCTTGTCGGCAAAGAACTGGAGCACTGCGAGCGCAACAATGCGGAACAGGAACCAGAAACCGATAATCGCAAGCAGTACAGCAGCGATTGCCTCGGCCCATCCCGCGCTGGACCAGCCATAGGCTGAACCCGCCCAGACCAAACCATAATAGAGCGCAATTCCCATCATCACGAATAGCGCTATCGTGATTGCAATGCTCTTTGTGGCCACCCGGACAATCGCAGGATCAGCCAACTGGCCAAACGCTTTGGCAAGGGAAGAGAGGACAGCCTTCATGGGATGACGGGATGCGGCCCGGCGGGCTCCAAGTCAAACGCGGGGCCTCGATCATCCACTCTTGGCCTGACGCGCACATACCGCTAGGCGGTCGCAAACTCTAGGCAGACAGGACTATCCAGTGACCCAACCACGCTACGACGTGATCGCCATCGGCAACGCTATCGTCGACATTATCGCCTCTTGTGATGACGAGGCCATCGCCGAACTCGGCCTTAACCGGGGAGGGATGACGCTGGTTGATGCGGCTGGTGCTGACACGCTCTATGCCGCGATGGGCCAGGCGACCGAGAAATCCGGGGGGTCAGCGGCCAACACGCTCGCGGGCCTTTCTCAACTGGGCACGCAATGCGCATTTATCGGGCAGGTCGCCAAAGACCAGTTCGGCGAGGTGTTCGCGCATGATATTCGCGCGGCAGGGATCGATTTCGACACGCCGATGCGGCCGACTGACGGATCGGACGCAGAGCCGCCGACGGGTCGCTGCCTGATCTTCGTCACCCCCGATGGCGAGCGAACGATGAACACCTTTCTTGGCGCGGGCCAGTTCTTGCCCGCCAGCGCGCTGGACGAAGACCTGATCGCCAGCGGCGCGATCCTCTATCTCGAAGGGTATTTGTGGGATCCCGAAGAACCGCGCAAGGCGATGCGCCGCGCGATTGACGTGGCCCGCGCGCATGGCCGCAAGGTCGCCTTCACCGCATCGGAAAGCTTCGTGATCGATCGCCATGGCGACGATTTCCGCGCCATGATCGAGGACGGCGTACTCGACATCCTGTTCGTCAATGAAAGCGAGCTTGCAACGCTCACCGGAGAAGGCGATTTCGAAGCGGGCATCGCTGCGATTGCAGGCAAGGTGCCGGTGCTGGTCGCGACCAAAGGGCCTGCGGGCGCGGTTGCGATTGCGCACGGGGAGCGCGCTGAAGTGGCTGCAGAGCCGGTTGAGACGGTCGTCGACACAACCGGCGCGGGGGACCAGTTTGCCGCCGGCTTCCTGTCCGGCTTTGTGAAGGACGAACCGCTGGAGCGGTGTCTCAAGCGCGGCGCGGTCGCGGCGGCCGAGGTCATCAGCCATTACGGCCCGCGTCCGGAAACGGATATGCAGGCGCTGATGGGCGAGAAGCTGGGATAGAGGCGGATTGGAACCCACTCTATTCCTACACGATGGAACACATGGAACACATGGAACACGGTCCATGGGGGCAAAAGTTCGATCTTTCCGAGCCGCCGTTGATCAGTGAAGCTGGCGGACAGCTTCGCGTGTGATTCCAGAATTTCAAAGAGCCGCGAGCTGTGTAGTGCCCGCGTCGCATGTAGGAAAATCCTATGGATCAGGCGTGTCGTCCTCGCTGCGCAGCGTGACGATGTAATCGGCGGTCAGCTGGACCCAATTCTCCTCGAGATCGAATTCCATCTCGTCCGGTAATTGTGCGCATCGCCGAGCCATGTCTCAAGGCTCGCGCGCGTGACGCCGCGCGTATTGGCTATCGCCTCGAAAGTGGGCGCGGCCGGATTGGGCGAGAGAAACGGCGGCTCGACCGCATGGCAATCCCCGCACACCGCCTCGACAAAGGCAGGCGGGCCGGGATCAGTCTCACCGACGGCGAGCGGCCGCGAGGCTGCGGGAGCGCTGGCGGTGGTCTGGCAGGCTGCAAGAGCAAGGCTTGCAACGAGGGCGGACGCCGTAACAGTGAGGGGCGGGGCTTTGGTCGTTCTCGTAATGGAGCATGAACATTGCTGAGTTGCATTGATCGGGATCAAATAGAGGAACGCATAGCTAATGCTGAGCTAATTGTCAGATGTGGACAAACCGATGAGTGGGGGTCGCGAATCACTGAGTTTTTTGGAGTTATTCAGGTCGGCGACTGCCGCTTTATTCTGATCTGAGTGACCAAGGTGCTCGGAAGCAAGGAGTGCAATGGTGCACTTCAGAGCGTGGGGCTTCAACCTCACACAGAATAAGGAGGTCGTTATGGCTTGTCGTAAAGTGACACGTAGGGTTCGCCCAACGAAAAAGCCTGGGCCGAAGACGGTGCCGGTAAAACCGCATCGCCGTTCGAAGCCCAAGCCTTGTAAGTAGGATGTCCTAGTCCACTTGCGGCGGCAGTCGCCACCTCGTTCTTAGAATCAGAAGTCATTTCCTTCGTCAAGTCTACTCACACCTCAAGTGAGTAGGAAAGCGGATCATCCCCGCTCCCGCTCGACCTCTCGCCACCCAATATCGCGCCTGCAAAACCCGCTTTCGAAGCTCACCGCATCAACCGACGCATAGGCCGCCTTTTGCGCTTCGGTCACGTTTGCGCCCATTGCGGTCACGTTGAGCACCCGGCCGCCGTTTGCGACCAGCTGGCGATCCTTCACCGCCGTTCCGGCGTGGAAGACCTTTGCGCCGCCCGCCTCCGGCGCGCCCAGATCAATGGCGCCGCCTTTGGCAGGCGTGCCGGGATAGCCCTCCGCCGCCATCACCACGGTTAGCGCGGTCTCGTCCGCAAACTCGCCTGCAACACCGCCTAGCTCACCCTTGGCGCAGGCCAGCATGATCTGCACGAGATCGCTTTTCAGGCGCATCATAAGCACCTGGCATTCCGGATCGCCGAATCGGCAATTGTATTCGATCAGCTTGGGGCCATCGGCGGTCAGCATCAGGCCGAGATACAGCACGCCGGAATAGGGCATCCCCTCGGCCCGCATCGTGTCGACCGTGGGGCGCAGGATTTCATCGAGCGCGCGCTGCTGAAGTTCTGGCGTCAGCACTGGCGCAGGCGAGTATGCGCCCATGCCGCCGGTGTTGGGGCCGGTGTCCCCCTCGCCCACGCGCTTGTGATCCTGCGCGGTGCCAAATGGCAGGATCGTCTCGCCATCGGTGATCGCGAAGAAGCTCGCCTCCTCGCCCTCGAGGAATTCCTCGATCACGACCTCTGCGCCCGCCTCTCCGAATTGGCCGCCAAACATCTCGGCGAGCGCTTCCTCTGCGGCTGCCAGCGTCTCGGCGATCACCACGCCCTTGCCCGCGGCAAGCCCGTCGGCCTTGAGTACGTAGGGCGCGGAGAAATCCGCGAGCGCAGCCTTGGCGTCAGCGAGATTGGCTGTCCGGACATAGCCGCCGGTCGGGATATTGGCGCGGGCGCACAGATCCTTGGTAAAGCCCTTTGACCCTTCGAGCTGCGCGGCGGCTTTCGACGGGCCGAATACGGGAATATCGGCGGCGCGCAGGCTGTCTGCGAGGCCATCGACCAGCGGCGCTTCGGGGCCAATCACAACGAGGCCGACCGCGTTCTCATCACAAAAGCGCGTGACTGCCGCATGGTCGCCCGCATCAAGGGTGATCGTCTCGGCGCATTCGGAAATGCCCGGATTTCCGGGCGCAGCGAAGAGCTTTGTGCAACGGGGGGATTGCGCGAGCTTCCATGCCAGCGCATGTTCACGCCCACCCGAACCCAGCAACAGGATATTCATGGCTCGCGCCCCTTCCGATTCCGAAACCTCAGGGCTGGTAGCGCGCTCGCGCGCAGGCGACAACGCCGAGCCGCTGTCGATCACCGAGATTTCGAATGCGCTCAAACGGACGGTGGAGGACCGGTTCGGCCATGTGCGGCTGCGCGGGGAATTGTCCGGCGTAAAGCGCGCGGCATCGGGGCACCTTTATTGCGCGCTCAAGGATGACAAGGCGGTGCTTGACGGCGTGATGTGGCGCGGCAATGCGGCGCGGCTTGCCTTTGTGCCCGAAGACGGGCTCGAAGTGATCGCGACCGGTAAGCTGACCACCTATGCAGGCCGGTCCAAATACCAGATCGTCATGGAGAGTCTGGAGATCGCGGGAGAGGGTGCGCTGCTGGCGCTGCTGGAAAAAACCCGCGCCCGGCTTGAAGGGGAAGGGTTGTTTGCAAGCGAGCGAAAACGCCCCTTGCCCTTCCTTCCGCGCACGATCGGCGTAGTCACTTCGCCAACCGGATCGGTTATCCGCGATATCCTTCACCGGCTTGCGGACCGGTTTCCCAGCCATGTGATTATGTGGCCGGTGCTCGTTCAGGGTCAGGGCGCAGCGGAGCAGGTGGCAGGCGCTATTCGCGGGTTTAGCGACCTTCCCGCTGGTGGGCAGGTTGCGCGCCCCGATGTGGTTATTGTAGCGCGCGGCGGCGGTTCGATCGAGGATCTGTGGAGCTTCAACGAGGAAGCCGTGGTTCGTGCAATCGCTGAATGTACCATTCCGGTTATTTCGGCTGTCGGCCATGAGACAGACACTACGCTTGCCGATTATGCGGCTGACCGGCGCGCTCCAACGCCCACGGCAGCGGCAGAAATGGCGGTGCCGGTGCGGGCCGATCTGGTAGCAACATTGGCCGATCTTGCCGCCCGGCAGCGCCGCGCGGTCTATCGCCCCGTTGAGCTGGGGCGTGAGCGGCTGGAGGCGCGTTCAAAGCGCATGCCGGCACCCGAGAACCTGTTGCAACCGCAGGCACAGCGACTTGATGAACTTTCGGAGCGGCTCAGGCGGGGATTGATCGACCGCGCTGCGCACGGGCGCGAGTGGCTGGCGGGGGTAGCTTCCAGATTGACGCCCGCCACGCTCGCTCGTGCGCACGGCGATGCGAAAGTTCGGCTGGAACGTGCGCGGCTCGTGCCCGCTCTGGTGGAGCGGCCCATCGCGCAAAAGCGTGAAAAGCTGGCCGCCCTGTACAGATTGGCGGAGCAATTGCACCCGCGCAAACCGCTTGAGCGGGGCTATGCGATTGTCACTTCGGCTGATGGAAGAGCTCTCACCGGAAAAGCGCAGGCTGCAAAAGAAGCGGCGCTTAAGCTGGAATTCAAGGACGGTGTGCTTGATGTGACCCCAGGCGGCAGCGTTCCCGCACCGCGCCCAAGGCGGGGTGCGAGCGGGAGGCGCGGTGCAGGAACGCCTGCGCGCCAAGACGATTTGTTTGACTGAATTCCCATGCTAAAAGGCAAGCTATGTTGATGTCATCCGGCGATAAAGCCGCCAAACTCTATTACGGCCCCTCGACCTTCCGCGTGCTTCGTCCTGGACAGCATGTCTATTGCGCAATCAGCGGTGAGGTCATCCCGCTGGAGGAGCTGCGGTATTGGAGCGCCGAGCATCAGGAGGCCTACGCCACCTGCGAGATCGCGACCCGGCGCCTGACCGGACAGGTGTGAGCCACATGGTGACAAGCGCGATCCTGCTGGCCCTCGCCTGCGTTGCGGCCGGATGCAGTCATGACTCGCCAGCAGGCGGTGACGGCTTGGCTGTTAATGAAGCGCAGGCGCCGAATGAGGTGGCGGCCAGCGAAGGCCGCCGTCCGCAAGATGGGTCGGAATTTCACGATCGTGAGCAGTTTCACGTAAACGGCGCAGAGCTGACACAAGGCGGCTGGGTACGCGGCAAGGCGCCAGCAAGCGCCGTCTCTGCCTCGCTCAATGGGCAGAAATTGGAACTTGCGGGTGACCGTAGATATTTTTTCGCCGCATTCGACCGCGATTTCGGTTCCCAAGCGATGCTCTCTGCCACGCTCGAAGACGGAAGCAGCGTCGATTACCCGCTCACGATCTCGCCACGCCAATGGCAGATCGAGCGCGTCAATGTCGCCAAACGCGGCGGCGGATCGAGCGAGGCCTGGTGGAAAAAGCGTGAGCCGGAATGGAACGCCATCGTCGCCGCCCGCGCGAAGGAAACCGGCGCGACCGGCTGGACGCAGGATTTCATCTGGCCGGTAAAGGGGCGCATTTCAGGCCGTTTTGGCCGCCAGCGCATCTACCGCGGCGAGCCGGGCAGCTATCATTCGGGCATCGATATCGCGCCGGGTAACGGCGTCCCCTTCGTCGCTCCGGCTGATGGCGTTGTTGTTCTGGCGAGAACAGGCTTCAGCCTTGAAGGCGGCCTTATCATCATCGATCACGGGGCCGGACTGAACAGTGCTTTCCTCCATTCCTCGAAAATCGCGGTTGAGGAAGGCCAGACGGTGCAACAGGGCGATTATATCGGAAATGTCGGTGCGACGGGCCGGGCGACTGGGCCGCACCTGCACTGGAGCCTCAAATGGCACGACGCCCGGCTTGATCCGCTTTTATTTACAGGGCCCATGAACTGAAATGAGGCGCGCGCGCCGCATGATGGCGGCGATCACGCTCGCCCTTCTTGCTGCGCCGGGTACCTGGCTGCGGACCGAGGTTACGTGGGAGCGGACCGAGGATATTACGGTCTCTCGCATCGCGACCGAGAGCGATAGCGCCGCGCCCGGCTGGAGCGTCGCTGGCATCTGGCAAATCCGATCGGACAGCATGCTGTTTGGAGGGTTTAGCGGGCTGATCGTTGAACCGGGAGGGCATGTGCGGGCGTTTTCGGATCGGGGGACAAGGCTGGATCTGGCTTCGCCCGATGGACCGGGCGCGCGCCGCATACTCGATGTCCAGTCACTACCCAAATCGGGCCCGCGCGACCTGCCCGACATCGAAGCGGCGACACACGAACCGGCCACGGGTGATTACTGGCTCGCGCTTGAAAACCGTCACACCCTGCACCGCTTCGATGCCAATGACCGGGAAACCGGAAAGATCGAATTGGATAGCGAAGCGCTGAACTGGACCGATAACACCGGTGCGGAAGCGCTGCTGCGCCTCAAAGACGGCCGGTTTGTCGTCATGCCGGAAGGGCGCCGCGTGGGGCTTATCTTTGCTGACGATCCCATCGATGCGCCCGGATTTGAAACATTCGCTTATCTTCCGCCAATTCCGGGCCACGCAGCAACCGATCTGGCGCAATTGCCAGACGGGCGTGTCTTGCTGTTGCTGCGCAATCTGGATTTTGGATTGGGCGGCATTCCGCCGTTCGAAAGCAAGATCGCAATCGGCCCGCCGCCGCAACCCGGTCATGATACTGCATGGGAGCCGCAGATCACGCTCGATCTGGCAGGGGTGATCCCGCGCGAAAATTACGAAGGGATGGCCGTGCAGGTCATGCCGGACGGTAAAGTCGCAGTATGGCTGGTCTCAGACGATAATCTGTCAATCCTGCAACGCACGCTGCTGGTCAAACTCATCGTGGATCCGGCCCAGCTTGAAGACTGAAACGATAAAGGCGCGCAGAGCAAACGCTCCGCACGCCTTCCATCAATATCAAACCATTGTCTCAGGCAGCTTTTTCGAGCTTTTTGAGCTCGCGCTTGACCTTGAGAGCACGCGAGGAGAGCTTCTCGTCCTTTGTCTTGAGCAGCCAGTTATCCAGCCCGCCATTGTGCTCGACCGAGCGCAAGCCATGCGTGGACACGCGGAATTTGAAGCTGCGCTCGAGCTTTTCGCTCAGCAGCGTGACGTTCTGCAAATTTGGCAGGAACACGCGCTTCGTCTTGTTGTTGGCGTGGCTGACATTGTTGCCGACCTGGCGACCTTTGCCGGTCAATTCGCAAATGCGCGACATGATATCTCTCGTTCCATTCACAGTGATGGGCCGCGCGGGTGATTCGGCGGTCCCAGAAGTCGGGTTATCCCGGAAAGCCGCGCGCATAGCGGTGGGTGCCGATTCCGTCAAGCAAAGTTGCGGCATTGCGGCGTGCAGGCGGATCAAGAAACCACCCCTGCGCGCCGCGGTCATTTCTCTCCGCCCGCGAACTTTCTCGGAACAGACCAGTCCGTACAAGCATTGAAGGGATGTAACACACGCTGGCATCCCCCGGCGTAAAAAATTAGAAACAGGAAAGAATTCATGAAAAAGATCATCACCGCAGCAGCTCTCTCGGCCGCAACGCTTGGTCTCGCAGCATGCGATGTAGACCAGACTGAAGAGATGGAACTGCCCGAGGTTGACGTTCGAGAAGGCAACATGCCGGAGTTTGACGTAGAGACCGCCGATGTCGATGTCGGCACGGAGGAGGTCACAGTTGACGTTCCGACGGTCGATGTCGATATGCCGGACGATGCAGATGGCGAGCCAGTTACCGGCAGCGAATAACCGGACCAGACACGCGTGAGTGGATCGGGCAAACGTTGGCCGATCCCTCCCGCAATGCGCCGCGCTCTTGATGCGGCGCGCGATGCGGCGGCGAAGGGCGAAGTGCCTGTCGCCGCCGCTGTCGTTTTGCGGGGCGAGGTCGTGGCTGTCGCTGCCAACGCAACCCGCTCACCGCCTGATCCCACGGGCCATGCTGAAATTCGTGCGTTAAGGATGGCTGCTCAAAAACTCGGCGATGAACGGCTGAGCGCCTGTGATCTCTACGTAACGCTGGAGCCTTGTGCCATGTGCGCGGGAGCGATTTCCCATGCGCGCATAGCACGTCTGTACTACGCAGCCAGCGATCCCAAGGGCGGTGCAGTGGAACATGGTGCGCGCGTCTTTGAACATCCGCAGAGCCTGCACAGGCCCGAGGTCTATTCGGGTATGGGAGAGGAAGAAGCCGCCCAATTGCTCAGGGATTTTTTTGCCGACCGGCGAAAATAGCGGCGGATCAACCTGCGCGCATGACTTCGATAAATTCCTGCGCGGCCTGATCAAGCAGCCTGGCTTGATCGCCCAGCTCGCTTGCCGCCAGTTTTACATTTTGCGACAGCGCATTGGCGCGCTCGGTATTGTTGGCAAGGTCGGCAATCTTTGTGTTGACGCGCTCTGTTCCTTTCGCAGCCTCGCTTGCGTGTTTTGAAATCTCTGACGTGATTGATCCGTGCTGGGTCATGGCATCGGTGATTTTTTGCGAAATGCTGCCGATTTCCGCCAGCGATGCGGCAACATCGGAAATGGAGCTGACCGCTTCGCTGACATCGCCGTTCACCGTTTGCAGAACGCCGCCAATTTCCGTGGCGGAGCGGCGCGACTGATGGGCGAGGCTTTTCACTTCCGAAGCGACTACCGTGAACCCCTGACCGACCGAACCGGCGCGCGCGGCTTCGATCGTTGCGTTGAGCGCCAGCATATTGGTCTGATCGGCTATCTGCGCAATTACATTGGCTATGCTGTCGATGCTGGCGGTCTTTTCAGACAATACCTGTGCGTTTGATACGCTGGTTTTCGAATTTGATTGTGCGGCCTGGGAAAGGCGTGTTTGCTCTTCGACCTGGTCGGAGATGTCGCGAACATAGTTCGAAAGTTCTTCAATCGCTGCGGCTACGGATTGTACGCTGTTCGTCGCCTGACCCGAAGCGGCTGCGATCTGGGTCGCCTGACTGCCCGCCTCCGATACGGAATTGGCAAGTTCTTCGGCGGACATGTCGAGCTCTTGCGCAGCGGCGCTGGCAGCACGCACCACGCTGGATACAGAGGTTTCGAAGCGGGCAGCCATTTCCATAATCGCCATCTGCCGTTCCTGATCCATCATCTCGCGCGTTTCGCGCTCTTTAGCCTCCAGCTCGATCGCGGCTTTTTGTGCATCGAGCTCTGCCTTGTGCGAGCGCTCGCGCAGCTGCTGCGCTTCAAGCGTGACGTCGCGGAAAACCGCCAACGCATTGGCGATCCTTTCAAGCTCTTCCACCGGCATGGGCGGAATGTCCTGGCTCGTATCGCCATTGGCAAATTCGGTTGTCGCTTCAGCCAGCGCATGAGAGGGGCGCACGACCCAGTGCATCATCAGGGCAAAACGCGCACCCAGAGCGAGGATCAGGATCAAGGCGCCTGCTGAGATCACCCAGACGAGATCGCGCGTCTCATCCGCAATGGATTGCTGATTGGCTGATGTATTGCGGGTCGCGATAGCCTCGACATCGCTCAGCATGCCAAGCAGGAATCGGTAATTGCCGTTGAATTCAGTGCCAAGGTTTTGGCGGGCCGAAAACCTCTGGCCTGCCTGATTGGTATCGGCCAGTTCCATGGCCAGCATCGAAAGCTGGGCTATCGCGCTGGGCCCGCTCTCGAACTCGGGCAGGCCGGTTATTGATGGGTCTTGTGCAAGGTCTTCGCCGGTGGCCTTGAAGCGATTGACTGCGGCGCTGACTGCGTCCAGCATTTCTTGCTGTTCGGCGCGGTCAGACGTGTTCCATCGCTCGCGCACCGCTGTCGCAGCTACATGCGTTTCGAACGCGGCTTCGCGGTGCTGGGCCAGCCGTACCTCGGTCGCGTTCAAAGTGACCTGTTCTTGGAGCAGCCGGTAGTTTGTAAGACCGTAAAGCCCGACAAAAACCGCCCCAGCTAGAACCATGAGGGCAATCGTCACATCCGTGATTAGAAGACGGGCGGCTATCCGGGGAGGTGCACGCCGATCGTTGTCGTGCGGTGCACGACTGAAAAGTTTAGTTGCATTAGCGATCATTTCACAGACGCGGCCTTGTTAGTCGAATTCCCCAACTCGGATCGGCAATGCATTTAGCGCAGCGTAGTTAACAAACCTTAAGCCGCCGGGGCCGGTTAAAGGCCGCGCCAGATCTTCGCGTTCACACCGTCGCGCGCGCCATATCGGCGATCATCGCAGCGCGTTGGGCGGAAGCGGGTATTATAGCACAGGCGCAATTCCTGAAACCAACCGCGCGAATTGAGCTTCACGCCCACTGCACTTGCCGGGATGCCTGGGTTGGCGCTAGCAAAGGCTTCGCGGATGCGGCCTGCGGTGAGGTCGTCCTCGCGGCTGATGCGGTCGTAATCGGGGATGCGGTAGCTGTCCCACAGGATGCGTGTCACTTTGAGATAGGTTTCCGGCTGTTTGACCATGCAGCTGCCGTGCTTCGCCCATTGGCGCGCGATCAGGCGCGCCGAGGGCATCATGCACATGTTGGAGCGCACCTCGCGCGGGGTCAGCTGCCCGCGCGTGGGGCACCATTGCGGCCAGCTGCCATTCACGCTTTGCGGCCAGAGGCCATGGACGACGAGGCCGAAGCGGCCATTGTCGCCCGAGCACTGGGTGCGGTGCGCGCGGCTGTCCTCACGCGGTTTGCAGAATTCCGGGCTCCAGCTGAGCGCCATGGTGTAGCCGGTGACCGCGCCGCCGCGTGAGCGGCTGTCGGGTGAGACTTGCGGTACGCTGGAGATGTTCGGCGCACGGCATTGATAGGCCTGAGCGTTGGCGGCAGCGGGGAGGCCCAGAACAGAAAGTGCGAGGAGGCTAGATAAAAGTCGCAGGGTCAATCTCGGGCTTCTTGGCGAACCACGTGTGTGCGGAGGGCAAATACAGCAGAACGAACGTAGCTATGATAGCCAGAGAATAAGCGTCCTCCAGAATGACATCCAATGAGGCCGGGGGATTGTCGACAATGAGAAAAATCAGACCCGCGAGTCCGAGCAACGAAAAAACGGTGACGAACGACCGTGCGAAGGTGCTCGCGAAAAACCAGATGGCGATGATTGGTATCAGCATGATCGTGAAGATGGCCGAATTGAGCACGATGGCGCTCTCAGTCGTCCATGAATACTGAGGAGACGCGCCTTCGAGAGCGCCGACCCAGTACTCAAGGTCGAGCAAGCCGCGCACCAGCTCGAAAATACCGCTGGCAAGATTGAGGGCGCAAAAGAGCTTAATGCTAGGAGGCCTCGGCCCCTTGGCGAGCCTCATAGCGGCGTGAAATCCAGCCCCACATCCGCTGCGGGCGCGCTTTGCGTCAGGCGGCCGACCGAGCAATAATCCACCCCGCTCGCCGCTTTGGCCGCGATGGTATCGAGGTTGATTCCGCCGCTGGCCTCGGTCCTGGTGCGGCCTGCCACCATTGCCACCGCTTCTTTGAGCACTTCGGGCGACATATTGTCGAGCAGCAAGTGATCCGCG
>CALLQC010000024.1 GCA_938015255.1 uncultured Erythrobacter sp. | reverse complement strand
CAAGGGTGAAAGGTTCACTGCGACCGATATGTCTTCGGGCCATGTCGCCGCCACCCGCGCAGCCTGCGCCGTGATCCAGTTGCCCAGAGTAACAATCACGCCGGTTTCCTCTGCCACCGGAATGAATTCGTCGGGGCGAAGTTCGCCTTTTTCCGGATGGAACCAGCGCACCAGCGCTTCGAAAGAGCGGATCTTTCCGGTTTCGAGGTCAAGGATCGGCTGGAAGAAGATCGACAGTTCATCGCGCTGCAGGGCAACGCGCAGTTCATCCTCGATTTCGCGGCGGCGGATAAGATCGCGCGTCATGGTGTGATCGAAGAACCGCGTCTGGGCGCGTCCCCCTATTTTGGCGTGATAAAGCGCAAGGTCGGCGCTTTGCATCAATGTATCGCTGTCCGCCCCATCTTCGGGCAACAGCGCAACGCCGAGTGACGCGCGCACTTCCAGCCGATCACCGTCAATCCGCATCGTTCGCATGATCTCGCAATGGATTTCGCTGGCGAGCAGTTCTGCATGCTTGCGGTCTGTGACCGGTGAGAAGACAACAAATTCATCACCGCCGAACCGGGAAACAGTGGAGTCTTCCGGGCAGACGTTTCTCAGGCGCCGCGCAACCTCGTTAAGCACTCTATCGCCGACCGGATGGCCGAGCAGATCGTTCACTTCCTTAAAGCGGTCCAGATCAATCCAGATGAGCGCGAGATTGGCATCATCTTCGACCGTCATCATGGTTTCGACCATGGCGTGATTCAGCCCGGCGCGGTTGGCAAGGCCGGTGACAACATCCGTGCGGGCAAGCACCTTCATCTTTTCAGCCAGTTTTGCGCTTGTTTCTGCCGCAGCGATGGAGTCGCGCAAGACCTTGAAGATGTTCATCGTGATCGACGCCATTGCAGGCATTAGCAGCAGCATGGTGATGAACAGCGTCAGATGGGCGATCGTGCCGATGATCAGCGACGTCACCATGATCGGGATACACACCAGGGTGAGCTGGCCGATAGCGATGCTGGGCCGGCCGGCGTTTCTCGCCGAAACCGCCACGCCATAGCAGACGGCATTGGTGTACATCAGCACTTCGACTTCGGTGCTGGCGCCAAGCAATGCGGTAAGCGCCGCGGTGGAACCCAGGACAAGCGCATAGCTGAACGCGCCGACTTCATAGATCAATTCCAGCTTCTGCGTACTGGTGCTATCGGAATCGGGGGACAGGCCGACCGCCGCCGTTATGCGGGCAACGGCAATGATCGTCAGGACGAGACACGCGATCCACAATTGCGACAGACCAGAAAGCCACGCGGCCACCGCCGTGCAGGCAATGCCATTGAACGCGCCAATCGCAAGACTGCCCGGCTGCGTGTAGAGCGTCGTCACTAGCAAGCGACGCACACGAGCGGACACCTTGTCCGTTCGTTCTGTGCCGCGACCTAGCGTGCGCAGCTTCTTTATGGCTTGCATCGCTTTCATACAAAGCGTGCTTTATCCACAAGACGTCAAGGTCCGGTTAACGCAATACTTACCCATTTCACCTGCAGAATTCTGCGGCTGCCGGACAGATTAGCGATTTCGTGATGCAGCGGACCGTCGGCAAGGTCCGCAATTATCGATTAATCTTTGTGTCCCGCCGCAGTTTGTGCGGCAAGCCGCCGGTCCAGCGTGCGGGTAATTCCGAGCCACCAGTCATAGGCCTGCCGGTCACCGGCAAAGAATGCCTTTTCGGCTTGTTCGCGTGCGGCCCGGGCAGCGCCCAGACCATGCTCGGCAAAATGGCGCAGGGCGGCGCGGAGCATCTCGTCGCTGGGAACCGGATTGCCATTATCGTTGGCTGCGCGCTCTTCAGCACGGCGTACCATTGCACGGGCTACGGGAGCGCAGGCGGGTGCCTGCCCGGGGGTATTGGGGGCAGCAAAGCGGATCGACATAAGTTCGTTTCGTCCAAGTATCGATGCACACAGCAGCCGGACGATCATTTTGCCTCAAGGGGGAGAGGAGGCTTCCCGGTGCCATGAACAGTAAGTTTCAGCGTCGATCCCGGATACAACCATGTCCGCTAAGGCTTGGTGTTCCAATAGGGTTTCGCACTTATTAATGCGCCAATTCGCAGCTTGTTATTGCTTGGTTTTTGTCGCTCGGTTGACGCTAGTGGAACCGGCATCTTCGGGTGCCTCATCCAGCGTTTTGGGTCGCTGTTTCTTCCACTGGCCAGCCCGTGAATATTCTTCTTTCACCTGTCCCACCGAGCCATAGGGCGCATTGGCGGCGCTGCCGGCCCGGGCTTCTGACGCCGGAGGAGTGTTTGCCGTTGCTGCAGGAGTTGGAGGCGGCCCGCCGGCGGCCGGCACAGCCAGCGGCGGCACAGGTGCGGCGGCATTGGGAGAACTTTCGGGTGCACTGGTCCGGCCCGAAACGCCCGGTTCTATGCCCGCATAGCTGCCTGTGAACGCCGATTTCTCGCCGCCGGGCCCGCGATTGCGGTAAAACCGGTGCGCTCCGATCGTGCCGATATGGTCCAGCGAGGACGCCCAGACGGGGTTGACCCACAGCGTATGGTAATGCGTGGCATGGCCGATCGGGGCGTAGACGCTGCCCGACAAGGCATCAGATGCGATTGCCTGTGCCTTGCGCCAGCTCGCCCCGCCAGCCTTGCGCCTCAGGCTGCCATCGCAGGTGAAGGAAAACTGGCACCCGGTGGAACGCTGCGATCCTTGGTAGACAACACCGCACACCGTGCCCGGCCAGCTGGGATGGGCCACACGGTTGAGGACCACTTGTGCAACAGCACGCTGGCCTGCCTCGTTCTCGCTTGCCGCCTCGTACCAGATCGCCTGCGCCATGCACTGATGCGCGCGCTGGTGCGACAGCCCGCTTGCTGCCGAAAAGAACGGGGAGGCCGCCGGACCAGCATCGATCAACGCCCCCAGTTCGCGCCCGTATTCCGCGCCGCTGTCAAGTGGGTCGGAGGTTGGAAGTGCAATGAGTGCGTCTTTGGGCGGATCGGCAAGATAGTAGAATGCGGAGCCCGGAAAGCTGCGGCCCGGCTTTTCAAACGGCATGGCGGGAATTTGCGCCAGCTCGCGCGCCACGCTTTCGGATTCGATGGGAGCATCGCCCGCCAGCGCGCCGAAATCACCCGGCGCCGCCACAGCAGGCACGGCAAGGACTGCCAGCAGGAATGCGAGCCGCCCGCGCAGCTCTCCGCGCTGGGCGATTGGCTCGTCGCCTGTCGGGATGGCTTTTGGTAGCCGGGAGGTTGATCGTTGCTGTGTCATGGCGCGCTTTGGCGCGTATCCGGCGATTTCGAGATTGGCGATAGGATGGGCGAGCCTCGTCCCGTAACCGGACAATGATTTGCAATTCGTTTAAGCGCACCATCATACCTTGCCGCATGGAACGGCGCGGCCTATCGCAGCAGCAGGGGTCATGACGAAGCCGTTTCCAACCTTTGTGCGCACTGTGAATGCTTTTGCAGCGGCGATCCTGCTCGCTTCATGCGGGCCGCAATCTGCCGTACCTCCTCCATCAAACACCGGCGCGCCGAAGGTGGTCAGCCTGAACCCCTGCATCGATGCGATGCTGGTCGACATTGCCCTGCCAGAGCAAATTCTGGCATTATCGCATTACAGCCGCGATGCATCCTCGTCCTCAATACCGGCAGAGACCGCGCGGCAATTCGGCGTAACCGGCGGCACGGCGGAGGAGATCCTGGCGCTTCAGCCTGACATTGTGCTGGCCAGCAGCTTCATCGATCCGGCGACGCGCGCCGCGCTGGAGCGGCTCGATATTCGCGTTGCCACTTTCGGCAGCCCTGCAAGCGTGGCTGAAAGTCAGCAGCAGATCCGTGATCTGGGCGCGCTTATCGGGCAGAATGCCGCTGCCGAAAGCCTGGTTAGCGAAATCGAGCAGGCATGGGTGCCAGGCGATGCGGGCGAAGTTTCGACATTGCTGTGGCAGCCGGGGCAGATCGTGCCGGGAGAGACCACTCTGGTAAGCGAGGTGCTCACGCGCACAGGCTTTGTCAGCCATTCCGCGCAAATGGGGCTGGGGCAGGCCGACCACGTCTCGCTGGAGCGGATCCTTGCAGAGCCGCCTGAACTACTGATTGTCGCGGGAGACAGTGCAGGGCAGCGGCACAGGCTGCTGGACAATCTGCCGGGCATGAAGGTTGCCGCGCTCGATCCGAAACATTTGTATTGCGGTGGACGGACAATCATAAACCTTCAGTCGCGCCTTGATGAAATCCGCGGCGAGATCAGCGCATGAACCGGGCAAGCCTGATCTTTGCGGCATTGCTGGTGCTGTTGGTGCCGCTGTCGCTGCTCGCCGGGCGGGTCTGGATTGATCCGGCCACAACACCCAACGCTGCGCTGATCCTGATGGAATTGCGCCTGCCGCGTGCGGTTCTGGCAGTGGTGATCGGTGCAGGGCTGGGTGCGGCGGGCGCGGCGATGCAGGGCTATCTGCGCAACCCTCTGGCCGATCCGGGCCTGTTCGGTATCGCGCCGATGGCCGCGCTGGGCGCGGTGGCGAGCTTCTGGTTCGGCGCGCTTTTGCCGCCAGCGCTGGCCGCATGGAGCCTGCCTGCCTTTGCTCTGACCGGTGCAGCGTTGGCGATGGCTCTGCTGGCACTTATTGCGGGGCGCACACCGTCAGGGGCAGGGGGCGGGATTGCGCTGTTCACGCTTGCCGGTCTGATGATCGCAAGCCTCGCAGGCGCGCTGACCGCCCTCGCAATTACACTCGCACCCAATCCGTTCGCCCTGTCGCAGATCGTGATGTGGCTCAACGGGGCGCTGACAGACCGTTCGTGGGATGAGGTCTGGATTGCAGCCCCTCTGATCGCGCTGGGCACCGCCATTCTGGTGCTGGCGGCGCGTGCGCTGGACGCGCTGACGCTGGGGGAGGATGCGGCGCGATCCCTGGGGATCGATCCGCGCCGCTTGCTGTGGCTGCTGGTAATGGGCGTGGGCCTCACCGTTGGCGCGGGCGTGGCGGTGGCGGGAATTATCGGCTTTGTCGGCCTGATCGTGCCGCATCTGGTCCGCCCGCTGACCGATCGCCTGCCATCATCGCTGATTGTGCCGAGTGCGCTTGCCGGTGCGTGTCTGGTGCTGATCGCAGACAGCGCCGTGCGAGTGCTGCCGCTGGTCACAGAATTGCGGCTGGGCATTGCCTTGTCGCTGATCGGTGCGCCGTTCTTCCTGTGGCTGTTGCTGAAAATGCGGAGAGGCGCGCTGTGACGCTGGCGGTGAACAACCTGTCGCTGGAGCGCGGCGGCAAATGCGTGCTTGAAGATGTGTCCGCATCGCTCGTTGCCGGTAACATCACGGCAATTGTCGGCCCGAACGGGGCAGGCAAATCCAGTCTTCTGCTCGCGCTCGCCGGACTGCTCGATCCGGCTGGCGGGGACGTGATGCTGGATGACGCGCCGCTCCATTCGATGACCGCGCCGGACCGCGCAAAGGCGCTGGGATATCTGCCGCAAAACGCAGAGATCGCATGGGATGTCGCGGCTGAAAACATAGTTGCTCTGGGACGGCTGCCGCACCGCGACCGGGGGCATGGCGCCATCGAGGCCGCTATCGCGGCGCTTTCGCTAAACGATCTGCGCCGCCGCCCGGCAAGCCGCCTTTCCGGCGGAGAGCGTGCGCGGGTTCTGCTGGCCCGTGTCTTGGCCGGGGAGCCGCGATGGATCCTGGCCGA
>CALLQC010000023.1 GCA_938015255.1 uncultured Erythrobacter sp. | reverse complement strand
GTGCAACCGACAGTCACAGCGCCGCAGCTCTCCGGAATCTTGTCCAGAGCCGATGCGCTCGCCTGATCAATCGTTATTGGCTTCATTATGTTCGTGACCCTGTGGAAATCCCTTATGCGAGCAACCGTAAGCATTGATGGTTAGCGAAGGTTTAATGGTCCCGACATTTACGCGCAGCGCTCAATGTTTCGGCCAGGCTTCATCTTCGAGAATGTAGGAAAGCTCGAGCTCACCCCAGCGTCTGCCTTCGAAACGCAGCGGCACATAGACAGTGCGCACGATGTAGAACTGCCCGCCGACCGTTTCCTGCCGGTGAACGGACATTATGTATGGCTCGTCGCTATCTGTCGCCCTGCGCAGCGAATTGTTGAGGATCTTTCGCCCGTTGCGACACCAGGCCGAATCATGATCGAGATCGCCTGTCGGCTTGCGCGATCGCTCGGTTGCATGGGTCGGCATAAAGCCGTTGCCATCCGATGCCGCCAGCATCTTGATCGGACGCCCGAGCGCCAGGCATTCATCATATATCGGCCGCCAGTTCTGATCAGCCCACTCGGTCAGACCGGTGCGGAACCGCGGCGGATTGCTTCCAACAATCTCGACGTATTGACGATCAAACAGGGCCGATTTGGAGAGCGATCCGCTTTCGAGAGCCAGTTCGGTAACCTCCGTCAATTGCGATGCAAAACGCTGTGCTGTCTCGACGATCGAGCTATCGACCGGAGAGAGTCCTGCGTGGACGATGCGGTCGAACATTTCGCTGGCGGTGAGTTCAAGCTCTTCCATGCGTTTGTGTGCGCCCTGGAGCTGATCTTCATTAGCGCGCGCGGCTTTGTCGAAACTGGTCAGCACGTCCTGCACCGCGCCAACATGGTTGCTGATCGTGCCGGTCGACCGCGCGATAACATCGTTCTGCTTGTCGACCTCCTCAACCAGCTCGCCCACGCTCGAAATTGTGGTCTCGATCCGCGCAACAGAAGCCTTCGCATCGGCGCTGGCCTGAGAGCCTGCCTCGATCCGGCCGATCACTTCGCTGGCTTCGATGCCCAGCGCCTCGACCGTCTCCGATATCTCAACCGTCGCCTTGCGCGTGTCATTGGCAAGGCTATTTACCTCCGCTGCCACAACCGCAAATGTCCGCCCGGCCTCACCCGCACGCATCGCCTCAATCGTGGCGTTCAGCGCGAGAATGTTGGTCGTCTCGGCAATGTCATCGATATCCTGCGCACTGCGGCGCACCTGCTCCATCGCAGCGGAAAAACTGGTCACATGCTGGCCCAGCGTATCCACCAGATCCAGCAGGCCGTTGATCTGACCAAGCGAGGACTGGATCAGCGAGGTGCCCTCACCCAGACGCTCAATCGCGCGCTCGGACAGCAGACGCGCCTCATCGCTGGCCTCGGCAACCTTCTCCTGATCAGCCTCCAACGCAGACACCGTACCGCGCAGAGCCTCATGCTCCTCGCGCAGCTTCTCCGATGACTTGATAACCGCCTCGACAATCCCTGCAACATCGGTGCAACCGACAGTCACAGCGCCGCAGCTCTCCGGAATCTTGTCCAGAGCCGATGCGCTCGCCTGATCAATCGTTATTGGCTTCATCTTTTTCCCAAGCTTCCCGATGATACCCCGGGTATTGAAGACGATGTAATCAGGATTGGTTAGCACCGCGTTAAGGACACCCACTCACCAATCTGAGGACTGGCCAGCGCGCGCTCACGGAGCTAAGCCACGGTCCATGTTTTTCAATTTCATGGATGAACTGCGCGAAGCAGGCATTGGCGCAAGTTTTAAAGAGCACCTCACCCTGCTCGAAGCGCTCGATAAAGACGTCATCGAGCAGACGCCCGAGGCGTTTTACTACCTTTCACGCGCGACATTCGTGAAAGATGAGGGCTTGCTGGATCGCTTCGATCAGGTTTTTCACAAGGTCTTCAAGGGGATCATGTCCGATTATGGGCAGAACCCGGTCGACATTCCGGAAGACTGGTTGAAAAACGTTGCCGAAAAATTCCTGTCCGCAGAGGAAATGGCGGAGATCGAGAAACTCGGCGACTGGGACGAGATCATGGAGACGCTGAAAAAGCGTCTCGAGGAGCAGGAAAAGCGCCACGAGGGCGGCAATAAGTGGATCGGCACTGGGGGCACATCGCCCTTTGGCAATTCTGGCTACAATCCTGAAGGGGTGCGGATCGGCGGAGAAAGCAAGCACAAACGCGCAATCAAGGTTTGGGAAAAGCGCGAGTTCAAGAACCTCGACAACACGAAGGAGCTTGGCACCCGCAACATCAAGATGGCGCTGCGCCGTCTGCGCCGTTTCGCCCGCGAAGGCGCAGCCGATGAGCTTGATCTGGATGCGACTATTGACGGCACGGCCAAGCAGGGCTGGCTCGATATTCACATGCGGCCGGAGCGCCACAATGCGGTAAAGCTACTGCTGTTTCTGGATGTTGGCGGATCGATGGACCCGTTCATCAAGCTTTGCGAAGAGCTGTTCAGCGCAGCCAATGCCGAGTTCAAGAACCTGGAATTCTTCTACTTCCACAACTGCCTTTACGAAGGCGTGTGGAAGGACAACAAGCGCCGCTGGCAAGAGCGAACAAAAACATGGGATGTGCTCCACAAATACGGTCATGATTACAAGGTGATCTTTGTCGGCGATGCCGCGATGAGTCCCTATGAAATCACCCATCCCGGCGGAAGCGTGGAGCATATGAACGATGAAGCTGGCGCGGTGTGGATGCAGCGCGTCACCAACACCTATCCAGCGACCGTGTGGCTCAATCCGGTGCCGGAAAAGCAATGGGGCTATTCACAATCGACCAAGATGATGAAGCAACTGGTCGATGACAGAATGTATCCCCTGACGCTTGAAGGGCTGGAAGAGGCGACGCGTGAATTGAGCCGGAAGCAGGGGCATTGAGGCGAATCTTGAGATTGTCTTTGGATCTTGCGATGGCGCTGCGCAATCAGGAGAGATTGATGCGTTTTCTTGTTCTTCCGATATTGGCTTTCCCGCTGATGGCGAATGAAGCTCCACCTGCGGTCTCATCGCTCGACAACCCCGCCTATTCAGATCCAGCGCGTGAATGGGCCACCATCGGAGACGCTCAAGGCCAAAGTGCCGCAACGCGTGAGCAAGCCTCATTGATGGATCAAATCCGCAGCCAGCGATGCCGCGATATTATCTCGAAGGCTCGCGAAGATGCGGGCCTTGCTCCACTTTTGAAGCGGGAACCCGCGTCGCCGGACAAGCCATTAATGGTCTATGCGGTCGATCGACGTGAACAGGATTGCTCCGTTATGGTCATGAAGGGCAACCCCGATGACATTCGCCCTTTGCCAGCGCCGACGGATGGCCCCCTTCTCCAACCTGTTCCGGCTACAGACGAAGACTGATCAATAAAGCAGGTGGTCCCGCACCATCTGCACCCACGCAGCCTCATCAGCTGATGCAATTGCATCGAGATCGTCGGGCGTGGCAGAGGGGTTCTCGACCCATTCGCGCAGCGAGGGCCCGCCATTGATCACATCTATCGCAAGAACATCCACGGTATATTCGTATTTGAAATCCGTGCCGCGCCACAGTTCATAATCGGGATAGAGCCGCCCGATTGCCTTGAAAGCCAGTGCCTGAAGCCGCCAAGGTTTAAACGCATCGTGATCGTAGTTCGGCCCCTCGGCATGGATCATCAAGGCATTGCAAAGTTTGCCCGCGTGTTTGTGAAAGGTCGGTTCGAACCAGCAATCACGCAAAATACAGCCGGAAAGCCAGTCCGGCGCCAGCTCGCGCATTTCAGCCAAAATCGCCTTCGCATCCAGATCCGGAGCGCCGAACAAAACTTCCAGTGGCCGGGTCGTTCCCCTGCCCTCGCTCACCGTTGCGCCTTCGATCATTACCGTTCCCGCATAGGCGCGCGCCATGTTTACACTGGCGGCGTTGGGTGAAGGATTGATCCAGATCCGGTCCTGCGGCCAACCAAATCCCGGTCCATCTGGCTGCCAATCCTGCATTTCGACAACACGGTAATCGAGATCAAGACCGAAGTGCGAAATGAACCAATGCCCCATCTCGCCCATAGTCAGACCATGGCGCATGGGCATCGGGGCCGCGCCCACAAAGCTTTCATTGCCCGGCACCAGAAGCGTACCCTCAACCGGGCGGCCAGCGGGGTTTGGCCTGTCCAACACCCACACAGATTTGCCATGTTTGGCTGCCTCTTCAAGAAGATAGAGCAGTGTCGTCACAAATGTGTAGATGCGGCAGCCAAGGTCTTGCAGATCAAACAGGAACACATCCGCGCTCGACATCATCTGTCCGGTCGGACGGCGTACCTCGCCATACAGAGAAAACACTGGGATTCCGTATTGCGGATCCATCTCGTCCGCAGTCTCGACCATATTATCCTGCTTGTCGCCTTTCAGCCCGTGCTGTGGGCCAAATGCGCTGGTCACGTTTACCCCTGCCGCGATCAACGCATCCAGGCTGTGTGTAAGTTCTGCCGTGACACTGGCAGGGTGCGCGACCAGTGCAACCCGCTTGCCTTTCAACTGGGCGAGCAGTTCGGGAGAGGCGAGAAGACGATCAATTCCGAATATCATACGAGCAGAATTGGCGCAGCCACTTTCCAAAGGCAATGGCAATTGCACAGCTTACGGCTATATCACCCATTATGGATTGGACCCTCGCTATCATCGCGGCCCTTTGGGCGATCATTCTTGGCGGTGCAGGCGGCCTTTTGACAGAGATCGGCGATTGGTATCGCAATCTCAACAAGCCCAGCTGGCAACCACCCGATTGGGCGTTTGGTCCGGCCTGGACAATAATACTGGGGCTGTCGGGATGGAGCCTCTATCTCGCATGGCAAGGCGCGCCCACCCAAGGCGACCGAGCGATTGTCGGCGCCGCGTTTGCGATCAATTTTGCGCTTCACCTTTTATGGTCGCCGCTTTTTTTCAAGCTGAAGCGCCCGGATTGGGCTTTGTTCGAGAACGTATTTCTGTGGCTGTCCGTGCTGTCGCTGTGTCTGATACTGCCGCGATATTCGGCGCTCGCGGGATTGCTTAACCTGCCCTACATCGCCTGGGTCAGCTTCGCGATGCTGCTGAATTGGAAGATCGTCCAGCTGAACGGACCATTTGCCAAGAAAGCAGCCCCCTAGCGTTCGACAACAAGCTGACGGCAGGCTTCGGAGTGGAACTCCGGCTTACCCGGCGCAAAAGCGAGCGCCCAGAATTGCAGACCGCCATCAGGATGCTCAACAATCGCATTCAGGGCCACTTGCGCGGGATCCGGCAAATCAGACGCAATGCTCGCCTTAAGGATCAGTTCGTCGTCGGTCTGCGAGCACGCAATTGCGATGGCCTCAACCGGAGCATCGCGCATCCCCTCTCGGAAACTGTCGAAGTCATAACATGCCCATTTGCTGGACGGGGACAGATTGAACTCACGGTAATATGTGCCGCCAATCGGTTGCCAGAAAATTTCAAAGCACGTCGTCTTCCAGAGGTCGTCTTCACGAACGGCCGGGGCATGCACCGGCACATTTATGGCGGAGATATTGCCTTCAAATCTGAATTCAGCCTCGCAGCCTATATCCGTTGGCTTCAGTGATGCGGTGACAGCCTTTATCGGGCCCAGATCACAGGTTTGATGCAGCATTAGCGGTGTCATAATTTGCCTATTACTGAGTGATTGCGGGCGGGCAAGCACTTCCCCAGCCAACCGCACACTGTTAAGCGCAAATGCGACATGACACACACATACGAATCCGATCTGCTGCGCTTGCTTGATGAGCGCGGTCATCTGCACCAGATCACCGATGCTGCTGCGCTTGATAGCCTTGCAAAAAAGCAGGTTGTGACAGGGTATGTAGGCTTTGATCCAACCGCATCTTCGCTGCATATCGGTAACCTCGCCTCGATCATGCTGCTCAAGCGACTGCAACAGGCAGGCCATCGCCCGATTGTCATCATGGGCGGCGGGACGGCCAAGGTCGGCGATCCGTCGGGCAAGGATGAAACGCGCCAATTGCTCACTGAGGAGCGGCTCGCCAGCAATATCCAAGGGATCAAAGGCAGCTTTGAGAGGATTCTCAGGTTCGACGACAGTGAAACCGGTGCGCTGTTGATCAACAATGACGATTGGCTCAGCAAGCTAGGCTATGTCGAGATGCTGCGCGATGTCGGGCCGCATTTTACCATCAACCGGATGCTGACCTTCGATTCGGTCAAAACACGGCTTGACCGCGAACAGCCGCTTAGCTTCCTCGAATTCAACTACATGATCATGCAGGCCTACGATTACCTAGTGCTCGCCCGTGACTATGATTGCCGTTTGCAGCTTGGCGGCAGTGATCAATGGGGCAACATCGTCAACGGAATTGAGCTCAACCGCCGCATCGACAGCCGCGAGGTATATGGCTTCACCGCTCCGCTCATCACGCGCGCAGACGGTGCAAAAATGGGCAAGTCGGTAGACGGAGCGATCTGGCTGAACGAGGATGCCCTGCCCGCTTATGATTTCTGGCAGTATTGGCGCAACACGGACGACCGCGATGTCGGGAAGTTCCTGCGACTGTTCACCGATCTCCCGCTGGATGAAATCGCCCGCCTTGAGAAACTCGAAGGAGCGGAGATCAACGATGCCAAGGCGATCCTCGCAAACGAGGTGACTACAATGGTGCGCGGTGCCAAGGCGGCGGAAGCAGCAGAAGCAACGGCGAAAGAAACCTTTGCCGGGGGCGGCGCGGGAGAAAACCTGCCCACTATCGCGGTAGGCGCCGAAGGCATGCGCGTCGGCGCAGTCCTTACCGAGCTTGGCTTCACAGCATCAAATGGTGAGGCAAAGCGCAAACTGGCCGAAGGTGCAGTGAGACTGGAAGGGGAAGCAGTGAGCGATCCCGGTTTCGTCATTGCCCCCTCTCCCGGTCAAACGCTCAAGCTCAGCATGGGCAAGAAAAAGCACGGCCTCGTAACGCATTAGCGCCCTGTTACGGGGGTTTACCAAATATCAGCCTTTGTCTTGCATAAACGAGGCATAACATGATTTTTGGAGGTCGTTGAAAAGTGTCAGCGGGAGCAAATCTAAGCGTCACCGATATGCGCCGTGCAGCGCGCCACCCGGTCGACTTTCCGGTTATCGTCGAGCATTTTGCGCATGGCGATATGAACCTCCACGTCAGCAATATCTCTGCGCATGGCTTTATGGTCGATGATGCTGAAAAGCTGAACCGGGGTGACCGCGTAATCATACGGCTCCCGATTGTCGGGCGCATCGAAGCTTACGTGATCTGGACACGCGATAACCGCGCGGGCTTCCAGTTTGAGCGCATCATCCGTCTGGATGATTTTGTCGCCATCATCGACACGCTCCAGCCCAATCCACGCCTCCGCCGGAACCGCTGAATTGCGGCCTTGTGAAAGCAAGGCTGCGTCAATCGATAATAACAGTGTCTTGGCAGGCAGATAATCGCCTGCCATGGCGCGTGTGTGAGCAATATTGACGCGCAGGCCCACCCGTTCAGGGTGCATAATTTCCGATATTACTGGCTGAGCCGGTTTGCGATGACAATGGCGCAATATGCCATGCTGCTAATCGTTGGCTGGCAGACCTATAACATTGCCCGTGACAGCGGAATGAGCGAAGCGGCGGCGGCGGGGCAACTGGGTCTGATCGGATTGCTGCAATTTCTGCCGCTCTTCCTCCTCACGCCTTTTACGGGACTGGCTGCTGACAAGTTCGACAGGCGCAATCTTGGGCGACTTACAGTTATTGCCCAGCTGGCGTGCGCCGTTGTCCTCGCGTGGCTGACATGGTCTGAGACGATATCTCTGACAAGCCTTTTTGCTGTGGCGATTGTTCTTGGCGTGGCGCGCGGTTTTTCTGGTCCTGCACTGTCCGCCCTCGCCCCAAACCTGGTCCCAAAAGCGATCTTGCCAACAGCGATCGCGCTGTCCTCCATCGCCTGGCAAGTCGGTATGCTTATAGGCCCGGCGATAGGAGGATTGCTGTACGGGGTCGTTCCTGCCTTGTCATACGCGGCGGCGGCAGTGCTGTTTGTCATCTCTGCGGTTGCGCTGTCCCTGATCGGAAAGGTCCCGCAGCCAGCTGCACGAAAGGACCTGCGACCGGTCAAGGCGATCATCGATGGTTGGGCGTATGTGATCCGCAACAAAATGGTTCTGGGCGCGATAACGCTGGACCTTTTCGCTGTTTTCCTTGCCGGTGCGACAGCGCTGTTCCCGGTCTATGCGCGCGATATCTTGATGGTAGGCGAGGTCGGCTTGGGCTTTCTTGCGGCAGCGCCGGCAGCTGGCGCTGCGGTGACGGCTTTGTGGTTCTCATTTCGCCCGCTGAAAACCAATGTCGGCCCAAAGATGCTGTGGTCCGTGGCGATATTTGGCGCCGCGACGATAGTCTTCGGCCTGTCTACCTCCATGCCGCTGAGCCTCGCCATGCTCTTCATTGTCGGAGCAGCAGATATGTTCAGCGTGTATATCCGCCAGTCGCTTATCCAGCTCCACACACCAGACGACAAACGCGGGCGGGTCTCGTCTGCCTCGCTGTTGACGATCAGTGCATCGAACGAAGGGGGGGATGCCTTTTCGGGCGGGCTGGCCTATTTGATCGGTCCCGCAGCAGCTGTGGTGGCGGGCGGTGTAGGCGCAATTGTAACCGTTGCCGCGTGGAGCCGAATATTCCCCGTACTGCGGACAACAAAGACCTTCGATCCGCCGGACAATTTGTTAGAAGACGATCAGAGCACAAAATCACAAAACCCCCAGGAGGAATGACATGAAAGCCAATTCCATTCTCGAAACCATCGGGAACACCCCGCATATTCGCCTATCGCGGCTGTTCCCCGAACACGAGGTCTGGTTGAAGTCCGAACGATCCAATCCTGGCGGATCGATCAAGGATCGCATCGCAATGGCCATGGTCGAAGACGCAGAAGCCTCTGGCGCGCTGCAACCGGGCGGCACAATTGTTGAACCCACCAGCGGAAACACAGGCATTGGCCTGGCGATGGTGGCTGCGGTTAAGGGTTACAAACTTGTTCTCGTAATGCCTGAAAGCATGTCGATCGAACGTCGCCGTCTCATGCTTGCCTATGGTGCCACGTTCGACCTCACCCCGAAGGAAAAAGGCATGAAGGGCGCGATCGAGCGTGCAACCGAAATCGTCGAGACAACCGATGGTGCGTGGATGCCCAGCCAGTTTGAAAACACTTCCAACCCGGCCGTGCATGCTCGAACTACCGCGCAGGAGATACTAAAGGACTTCGCCGATGCACCGGTTGACGCCATGATCACCGGCGTCGGAACCGGCGGGCACCTGACGGGATGTGCTGAAGAATTGAAGAAACACTGGAGCGGCTTCAAAGCCTACGCGGTGGAACCGGAACTCTCCCCGGTGATTGGCGGGGGATCGCCCGGCCCGCACCCGATCCAGGGTATCGGCGCGGGCTTTATCCCGGAAAATCTTCATACCGATGCAATTGACGGCGCAGTGGCCGTCAATGCTGACGAAGCGAAGGAAATGGCTCGCCGTGCTGCACGCGAGGAAGGAATGCTGATCGGGATTTCGTCCGGCGCAACGCTCGCTGCGATCGCCAAAAAGCTCCCCGATCTCCCCGCAGGCGCGCGGGTACTCGGCTTCAATTACGATACAGGAGAGCGCTATCTGTCGGTGCCCGACTTCCTGCCGGTGGAATAAATACCGATATACGGAATAAACTTAATCGGATCTTGATCTCCCGGGCGCAGAGCATCCCGGTTGGGAGAGAATGATATGAAGTTCGTCCACCTGGAGTCGCGCGGCGGCAATTATATGGTTGTCGCGCAGAATATCGCATGGCTCAGGTCAGGCGAGAACGGTCAGACAAATGTCGGAATGGTCGGTGGCAGCCCATTGCTTGTGACAGGCACGATTGAAGAGATCGCCCAGAAGATCTCAGCGCAATAAGCCAAAACGCTAAGAAAAAGGCCCGGCAGGATCACTCCCGCCGGGCCTTTTCATATCCAATTGGTTTGCGGATTATGCCGCCGTGGCAAACGCATCCTCGGTCAGCTTCATCATGTTCTCGCTACCCGCTTCGAGCTTGCGGCGCAGCGCACCGGCATCAGGCAGGAAACGCTCGGCATAATATGCGGCTGAAACCATTTTGGCCTCATAGAATGCCTTGTCATCCGTGCCAGCTGCCAGCTTCTCATTCGCCACCTTCGCCATCTTCAACCAGAAGAAGCCGAGCGTAACGATCCCCATGATGTGCATGTAGTGGTGCGCGCCAGCGCCAAGGTGGTTCGGGTTTTGCATCGCATTCTGCATGAACCACATCGTCGCGGCTTTCTGTTCACCAAGCGCTTTTTCGAGACGTTCGGCGACGTCCTTGAGCTCAGCGACCTCTTTCGCCTTGGCGATTTCGTCATCGATCATGGCGAAAAATGCCTGGACAGCCCGGCCACCTTTTGAGGCAAGCTTGCGACCACAAAGGTCCATTGCCTGCACGCCGTTCGTGCCTTCGTAAATCATCGCGATCCGGCTATCTCGCACGAACTGTTCCATACCCCATTCCCTGACGTAGCCGTGCCCGCCGTAGACCTGTTGCATGTTGTTTGCGACGTCATAGCCCTTATCGGTGCCATAGCCTTTGATGACCGGGGTCATCAGGCCGATCAGATCGTCCGCCAACTGACGCTCTTCTTCGGTCTGAGCCTTGTGCGTCAGATCGACCTGCAAAGCGCCCCACATGCACAGCGCACGCATACCTTCATTGAACACCTTGGCGTCCATCAGCATCCGGCGGACATCAGGGTGGACAAAGATCGGATCGGCTTTCGCATCGGTGTCCTGCGGTCCGGTTAATGCGCGGCCCTGACGGCGGTCGAGCGCGTAGGTAACCGCGTTCTGGTACGCCACTTCTGCCTGAGCGAGGCCTTGAAGGCCAACGCCAAGGCGCGCCGCGTTCATCATCACGAACATGGCGGCGAGACCTTTGTTCTCTTCGCCAATCATCCAGCCCTTTGCGCCATCATAGTTGAGCACGCAGGTCGAATTGCCGTGAATGCCCATTTTCTTTTCGATCGACCCGCAAGAAACGCCGTTGCGATCACCGGGCTCGCCGTTTTCGTCCAGAATGAACTTCGGCACGATGAAGAGCGAAATACCTTTCGAACTGTCGGGCGCACCCGGCGTTTTGGCCAAAACAAGATGGATGATGTTGCTGGTAAGATTGTGCTCACCTGCCGAGATGAAAATCTTCGTGCCAGTGATGGCATAGGAGCCGTCACCGTTCGGTTCGGCTTTGGTCCGGATCATGCCAAGGTCGGTTCCGCAGTGCGGCTCTGTCAGGTTCATCGTGCCAGACCACTCACCCGAGATCATCTTGGGCAGATACATTTCCTTCTGTTCTTGCGTGCCGGCGACTTCAATCGCAGCGGTCGCGCCGCTGGTAAGGCCCGGATACATAGCAAACGCCTGGTTTGCGGTGCCTGTGTATTCCTCTACCACCATGCCAAGCGTGTGCGGCAGGCCCTGCCCGCCGAATTCTTCGGGTTTGGCCAAAGTGCCCCAGCCCGCTTCTACATAGGCATCATACGCCTCCTTGAAGCCATCCGGAGTGGTCACCGACCCATCTTCGTGGCGGGTGCAGCCCTGTTCGTCACCAATCTGATTGATCGGCGCGAGCACTTCTGAACAAAACTTGCCTGCCTCATTCACGATCGTATCGATCATATCCTGGGTTGCATTCTCGAAGCCGGGCAAATTGCCGTAGCTGGCCAGGTCAAGCATTTCGTTCAGAACGAAACGGGTATCGCGAGTTGGAGCGGTATAAGTTGGCATCACTTAATCCCTTTGGTGTGCGTTTGTATTTGGTTTGGCGGGCCGACGTCGGTCTTAGCCCAGCTCTAGGTTTTGGATTTCAGCTACGAAATCGGTCAGTTCCTTGATCGAAGAGTCGATATCTGCCCGCTGAGCTTTAAGCTTTGCGATATGCGCCTTGCACTTTTCAACCGTGACCCGGCGCTGTTCAACGCGCCCGTCATCCAGATCATACAGGTCGATCATTTCGCGGATTTCCGTCAGACTAAACCCGACGTTCTTCGCGCGCATGATCCACGCAAGTCTGGCCCGATCACGCTTTGAATATACGCGGGTCAGACCAACACGCGCCGGCGCAATCAAACCTTCGTCTTCGTAAAAACGCAGAGCACGCGCGGTGCAGCCGAATTCGGACGTTAGATCCGAAATCGAAAACTGTTCACGCTCAAGCTTGTCCGGACGATCAAGATGCGCGCCGTTGCGACGCTGTTCGGAATTCTCGTTTGCAGGTGCAGTAGCCATGAATCGCTACCTACCTTCCCTTTACGTGAACGTCAAGCCCTGACCTTAACGGGATGCAGAGCTCAGCGCCCTCGTATCCGGCGCGGACGGGTCAAGCCTTCGATAGAAGCAGGACTCCGCTCCGGTGTGGCAGGTTGGCCCGGCAGGCTTTGCGAGAATGACCAGAGCATCCTGATCGCAGTCTACCAGGATGTCTTCCACCATCAGGTAATTCCCCGATGTCTCGCCTTTAAGCCAAAGCGATCCGCGCGAGCGCGACCAGAAATGGACCTTCCCGGTCTCCCGGGTTCGCAGCAAGGCTTCCTCATTCATGAAAGCGACCACCAACACGTCTTTGCTGTTCGCGTTCACCACAACCGCCGTCAGCAAGCCGGCGGAATCAAACTTTGGTGCAAACACACAGCCAGATTCGCGCTCTTCAGTTGTCAAAACAGTCTCTCTCATCACAAGCTCGGCCTCAAAACGATGTTACTGATAATCAGTCGCGGTGAAATGGTCACCAGCTGCGGCCATTTGTTGCACTATGACCACAGATGACAACCAAAATGGGACATAGCAAACCTTTCGACTTTCCGATCGGTCAAACGAATGGAAAAACGTTGCCACGAGCCGCGAGGCTCTCCACCGAACATCGGCGCGGTAACAGTGCCAGGTTCAGGGGGTGCTGGATCAAGGCCCAACAGCGGGGTGTTGGATTGGTCCGGTTGAACGATGAGGGATCGGATCCTGAAGCCGAAGTTAGGGGGTCGGCTTCTGAGCTCTTTAAGAGCGGTTCCAAACCATTTCGTCACGTGGCGCCCGGGGTCTTTATGGCCTCGGGCGTTTCGTATTGCGCCGGGCATGCCCCGCAGCAATTCTCAATCAACTGTCTACAACTCGCGCAAAGCAAGCAATCTTCACCGATGACGCTCCAGCATCAAGCAGCGCTGCCGTACACGCATCGCTTGTGGCACCGCTGGTGAGTACGTCATCAACCAAGGTAACAGCTTTGCCCTTGATCAACGCCTCGCGGCTCGACCGCACCGTTATCGCCCCTGACAAGGCTTTTTCGCGAGCCTCGCGGCCCAGGCCGCCTAGGCTTGGTGTCTGTTTGCGGCGGACCAGCCCATCGACGAGCAGGCGCCCCTTCCCCTGTTTCTCAAGTTCTCGCGCAAGCAATGCCGCCTGATTGAAACCGCGGCGCCAAAGACGCCAACGGTGTAGGGGCACCGGGACAAGGAGCGTCTCGCCAGTCTCATCATCAGGAAGACTTTGCCCCATCATCCTCCCAAGAAGGCTCGCCAATGCGATCTTACCGCCATGCTTGTATGTCAGGATGAGCTTGCGCGTGGCATCGCCATAGAGCGTGGCTGCGTACACACCTGCGTGGCGCGGCGGATGCGCTTCGCATACGAGACAGCGCGCGTGCTCCTCCAGGCTTGCCCCAATCGGCCGCATACATAATGTGCAGCACGGCTCCGCTGGTCTTTCGATCCCTGCAAAGCATTCAGCGCAAACGCCGCCCTGATCCGCCACGCCTTCTCCGCAGAGTGGACAACGCGGCGGATAGACCAGGTCTACCAGCGGCCGCATGGCTTCTGTCAGGATAGAATTTTGCCTCACATTGCGGACCTCGCACGGCTTGCACTTGCTAGGCAAGCGCGGCAGGGCGTCTTCCGATGGATCGTACACCGCCAACTATATTCGACCGCCGAAGACTTGCCGCCAAATGGCGCAGAGCCACCGCGCGCCAGAGCCGGAAGGATGCAGCCAGCTACCTGCCGGACTCTATGGCTGAAGATATTGCCGATCGTCTGTCGTTTATGCAGCGGGATACTAGCGATGCTTTGGTCGTGGGCGGCCCTGAAGGTTGGATGGAAGATGCCCAGCACGCCGCGTTAGAGTTATTTGATGACGAAACTCCGCACAGCGGCGGCTACGATCTGTTTGTTCACCTGCTTGGGCTAGGGATGGTCAATGACCTGCCCGGCGCGCTGATCCATGCGCGCAACGCCCTCACCCAGGATGGACTGTTTATCGCAGCTTTCCCCGGCACCGGCAGCCTGCCGGTGATGCGCCAGCTCACGCTTGTCGCGGATGGAGACAGGCCGGCAGCCCGAATGCACCCGCAAGTGGATATCCGCGCAGGAACCGCGCTGCTGGAACGCGCCGGTTTCCGTAAGCAGGTGGTCGATTCCTACCCGTTGAAGGTTCGCTATTCGGCGCTCGACCGCCTTATTGCTGATCTGCGCGACCAGGGAATGACGAGTTCGCTAGCAAGTCCCGCCCCGCCGATCACGCGGGCTGGCTGGGAACGTGCGCAGCATGCCTTTGACAGCCTTCGCGACGAGGATGGCAAGGTCACTGAAACCTTCGAAATCCTTGTCCTTACCGGCTGGCGCTGAGCGTTACTTCAACGCCGCCTGAGCTGCTGCGAGGCGGGCGATGGGCACGCGGTATGGCGATGCACTGACATAGTCGAGGCCGGTCTTCTCGCAAAATGCGATACTGGCCGGATCGCCGCCATGTTCGCCGCAAATGCCAAGCTTGATATCAGGCCGCGTGGCCCTGCCCCGCTCTGCAGCCAGTTCCACCAATTGTCCGACGCCATCGACATCAAGGCTGACAAACGGATCTCGCGGGAAGATACCCTTTTCGACATAGGGAGCCAGGAAACGTGCGGAATCATCGCGCGACACGCCCAGCGTTGTCTGCGTCAGATCGTTTGTGCCGAAGCTGAAGAACGCGCCGTGCTCTGCGATTTCGCCAGCCATCAAGGCCGCACGCGGCAGTTCGATCATCGTACCGACGAGGTAGTCAACCCGTGTGCCAAGCTCTCCAAAGACTTGCTCCGCAACACGATCAACCAGCGCCCGCAGCAGCTCAAGCTCACGCTTGGTCGCGACCAGCGGGATCATGATCTCCGGCAGCGGTGCCTTGCCACTTTCGGTCTGTACAGCACACACGGCCTCAAAGATCGCGCGCGCCTGCATCTCGTAGATTTCCGGGAAGGTGATCCCGAGGCGGCAGCCGCGATGGCCCAGCATCGGGTTGAACTCGTGCAGCTCGTCCGCGCGCCGTTTGAGGTGATCGACACCCAGACCCGTTGCGTCTGACAGCTCGGCAAACTCCGCATCACCATGCGGCAGGAACTCGTGCAGCGGTGGATCGAGCAGACGGATCGTGCACGGCAGCCCCGCCATCACCTCGAAAATCGCTTTGAAGTCGCCGCGCTGTTCGGGCAGCAGCACATCCAACGCTCCGCGCCGCCCCTTCTCATCCTCAGCAAGGATCATCTGGCGCACCGCGCTGATCCGACCAGCATCGAAGAACATGTGCTCTGTTCGGCAAAGGCCAATACCTTCCGCACCGAACTGACGCGCCATTTTGCAGTCGTCAGGTGTTTCGGCATTGGTGCGGACCTTCATCCGCCGGTGCTTGTCCGCCCATTCCATCAGAATGCCAAAGTCGCCCGCAAGCTCAGGCTCCACGGTCGGGACGATGCCCAGCATCACCTGACCATTCGCACCGTCGAGCGTGATCTCGTCACCCTCTTTCAGCTCTTTCGCGCCAATGCGCAGAGTGCGTGCGCCGCGATCGATGGAGACACCGCTTGCGCCCGAAACGCACGGGCGGCCCATACCGCGCGCCACAACCGCGGCGTGCGAAGTCATGCCGCCGCGTGCCGTCAGGATGCCCTGCGCCGCGTGCATTCCATGAATGTCCTCTGGCGAGGTCTCGACGCGAACCAGGATCACCTTGTCACCGCGCTGCGACCATTGCTCTGCCGTATCGGCATCCAGCACGATCCTGCCCGCAGCCGCGCCCGGCGACGCGGGGAGACCGCTTGCCAGCACATTGCGCTCAGCATCGGGATCAAGCGTGGGGTGAAGCAGTTGATCGAGTGCCATCGGATCGACCCGTAGGATCGCGGTCTTTTCGTCAATCAGACCTTCGCCCACCATCTCGACCGCCATCTTGAGCGCGGCCTTGGCCGTCCGCTTGCCCGCGCGGGTTTGCAGCATCCAAAGCTTCCCGCGTTCCACGGTGAACTCGATGTCCTGCATATCCTTGTAATGCGCCTCAAGCAGGTCAAACACGCGCGCAAGCTCGCCATAGGCATCGGGCAAGGCCTCTTCCATCGACAGCGGTTTTGCCCCCGCCGCGTCGCGGGCGGCCTTGGTCAGGTATTGCGGCGTGCGGATGCCCGCCACCACGTCCTCGCCCTGCGCGTTGATCAGGTACTCGCCGTAATACGACCTTTCGCCTGTGGCCGGATCGCGGGTGAAGGCAACGCCGGTCGCGCTCGTCTCGCCCATATTGCCGAACACCATGGCCTGTACGTTCACGGCAGTACCCCAGTCGGCGGGTATGTCGTTGAGGCGGCGGTAGACCTTTGCCCGGTCACTGTCCCAGCTGTTGAACACAGCCATGATCGCGCCCCACAACTGCTCTTTCGGATCGGCTGGGAACGGATGGCCCAGTTCGGTCTGGACGATCCCCTTGTACTCCTCAACCAGAGCGCGCCAGTCATCCGCTGAAAGCTCGGTATCGGCGTAGAAGCCGTTGTCTTCCTTGACGATCTCCAGCGCCTCTTCGAAGAGGCCGTGATCCACGCCCAGCACCACATCGGCATACATCTGGATGAAGCGGCGATAGCTGTCCCATGCGAAGCGTTCATCCCCGCTGGTCGCGGCCAGCCCCTCCACCGTCTCGTCATTCAACCCCAGGTTCAGCACCGTATCCATCATGCCTGGCATCGAGACGCGTGCGCCGGAACGCACCGATACCAGCAGCGGGTCGCCCGCATCGCCAAAGCGCTTGCCAACGCTCCCCTCGATATGTGCGAGCGCATTGGCAACGTCGGCCTCCAGCGCAGGGCGAATGTCGACCCCGTTGAGGTGATCCACACTCGCTTCGGTCGTGATGGTGAAGCCCGGTGGGACCGGCAGGCCGATGCTGGCCATTTCTGCAAGGTTCGCGCCCTTCCCGCCGGTTACAGTCTTGTCACGCTGGCGGTGGTCATCATGGGCGGCGTTTCCACCGAAAGGGTACACGGTCTTCATAGCTGGAGTCCTACAGGATGGAACACATGGAACACGGTCCAGGGAATTGAATTCTTACCCCTCGATCCGGCTGAAATCGGCAACCCGGTGGACCGCATCGCGGAAACGAGAGAGGAGCGCAAGGCGAGCTGTGCGTTTGTCCTGATCAGGGTCATTTACGGTCACATCCTCAAAGAAAGCATCGATCGGCGCGCGCAGCGTGGCGAGAGCGGCCATTGCGGCCTCGAAATCCTCATTTTCAATGGACTGCGCAGCTTTGAGTTCCGCGCTGCCAATCGCATCTATCAGAGCTTTTTCCGCAGGTTCCGGCGAGTAGGAAAGGTCTTTCGCGGGATTATCGGCTGATGACCATTCCTCCTTTTTGAGGATGTTAGCCGCGCGCTTGTATCCGGAGAGCAGATTGGCGCCATTGTCAGTTTCGACGAAAGCCTGGAGGGCACCGGTCTGCTTCACGACACGTGCGGTATCGCCGTCAGTCTCCAGAGCAAACACCGCGTCCAGCATATCGTGCCGGATGCCAGCTTCACGTTGTTGAACTTTGAGCCGCTCGATCAAGAAACTGGCGACAGGCTGTCCTGCGTCCGAACTACCACCTTCATGTGCCGCAGCCGTGATCAGAGTGCGCATTGATGCTCGGAGATCGTTGTGAAGGATCAAACCAAGAAGTCCGATTGCGGCTCTTCGAAGAGCAAAGGGGTCTTTCGACCCTGTCGGCTTCTCATCAATCTGGAAAAACCCAACCAATGTATCCAGCTTGTCCGCCAGAGACACTGCCACCGTTACCGGCGCGGTTGGCACCTCGTCACCCTGCCCCACCGGCTTGTAGTGATCGCGCATGGCGTGCGCGACTTCCTGCGGCAGGCCTTCCTTCTCGGCGTAATATCCGCCCATCAGGCCCTGCAATTCAGGAAACTCACCGACCATTTCGGTGACAAGGTCGGCCTTGCACAGGCGCGCAGCCTGCTCGGCAAGGTCGGGATCGCCTTTGACAATCCCCTCTTCACACAGCCAGCGCGCCAGCTTTGCCACGCGTTCGGCCTTGTCCGCGACTGTGCCGAGCTTTTCGTGGAAGGTGATCCGCTCCAGCTTTTTGGCGTGCTCGGCAAGCGGCGTTTTCTGGTCCAGTTCCCAGAAGAACCGCGCA
>CALLQC010000022.1 GCA_938015255.1 uncultured Erythrobacter sp. | reverse complement strand
ATGCCTAAATGTCGGATGTATCCCTTCCAAGGCGATGCTGCATGCGTCGGAATATTACGATGCGGCAGCCAATGGCGCGATGGCGGATATGGGCATCGAGGTGAAGCCAAAGCTGAACCTTGAAAAGATGCACGGCCAGCGCATCGACGCAGTCGATGGTCTGACCAAGGGCATCGAATTTCTGTTCAAGAAGAACAAGGTCGACTGGAAGAAAGGCTATGCCACATTCCAGGATTCTCACACGGTGAAAGTCGGCGACGAAACTGTCACTGCGAAGGACATCATCATCGCCACCGGCTCCTCCGTCACTCCCCTGCCCGGCGTGGGCGTCGATAACGACAATCACATCGTGGTGGACAGCACCGGCGCGCTGGAGTTGCCCAAAGTACCCAAGACAATGGTTGTCATCGGCGGCGGCGTGATCGGCCTAGAAATGGGTTCGATCTGGAACCGTCTGGGCGCGGAAGTGATCGTGGTCGAATTCCTCGACAAGCTGCTGCCCGGCATGGACGACGATATCCGCAAGGAAGCGGCCAAGATCTTCAAGAAACAGGGCATGGAGCTGCGCCTGTCGACCAAGGTCACCGGCTGCACGGTCAAGGGCAAGAAAGCGACACTCACGTTGGAGCCGAGCGCTGGCGGCGATGCGGAAACGCTGGATGCCGACTGCGTGCTGGTTTCGATCGGTCGCCGTCCGAACACCGAAGGCCTGGGGCTCGAGAATATCGGGCTTGAAGTGAACAAGCGCGGCCAGATCGAGGTCGATCACGATTTCCGCACCGCGGTAGACGGCGTATGGGCCATCGGCGACTGTGTGCCGGGCCCCATGCTCGCGCACAAGGCCGAGGATGAAGGCATCGCCTGCGCGGAAAACGTCGCAGGGCAGACCGGCATCGTAAACCATGATCTGATCCCCGGCGTCGTCTATACCTGGCCGGAAATCGCAGGTGTCGGCCTTACTCAGGACGAAGCCATCGAGAAGATGGGCGGCGACAAGGCCAAGGTAAAAGTCGGCAAATTCCCGATGATGGCCAACAGCCGCGCCAAGACCAATCACGAGCCAGACGGCTTCGTAAAGGTCATCGCCGAGGCGGAAAGCGACCGCGTGCTGGGCGTGTGGTGCATTGCCAGCGTCGCAGGCACGATGATCGCGCAGGCCACGCAGGCCATGGAATTCGGCGCGACGTCGGAAGACATCGCCTATACCTGCCACGCCCACCCGACGCATTCGGAAGCGGTCAAGGAAGCGGCGATGGCCGTTCAGGGTAAACCGATCCATATGTGACCAACGTCCTATCACGCCCGACCGGCGAGCTTGCATACAGAACCTCCCTATGTGTATTATCAACGCAATACACATAGGGAGGTTTTATGTTTTTCAGTCCCCGCCGCTTTGGCGCTCTGGCGCTCGCATCTGCTTCACTGATCGCACTCGTTCCCCCGGCCCTGGCGCAAGATGCGGAGCGGATGGAAGAGGTGGTCGAGGCAGAGGCTGACGCAGGCACATTTATGGGTGCGGTTCTGATCGCACAGGGAGACGAGATCCTTCTCGACAAGGCGTGGGGCTCGGCCGATCTGGAATGGGACGTCGACAACACCACCCTGACCAAATTCCGCATCGGATCGGTGACCAAGCAGTTTACCAGCGTCGGGATCTTTCTGCTGGCAGAGCAAGGCAAGCTTGACGTGGATGGGCCGATATCGGCCTATCTTGAGGATACGCCGGACGCATGGTCTGCCATCACCGTGCGCCAGCTGATGCAGCACACGGCAGGGCTACCCAATGTCACCTCGCTCGATGGCTTTGGCAGGTTGAGCGTACAGCCAATCTCGCAGGACGAACTGATTGCGACATTCCGCGATCTGCCGCTGGAATTTGAGCCGGGTAGCGCATTCAAATATTCGAATTCAGGTTATGTCCTGCTCTCCAGAATCGTTGAACAGGTCAGCGGGCAAAGCCTGAGCGCGTTCTATAAGGAGAACTTTTTCGGACCGCTGGGGATGCGGGAAACTGCGCTGGACGATTCAGCCAGGATCGTGCCCCGGCGCGCAGACGGTTACTCCCCCGGCGAAGGCGGTGTGATCAATGCAGGCTATGTCTACATGGGCATTCCGACGGGAGCGGGCGCACTGTATTCGACCACGGCCGACCTGCATAAATGGAACCGCGCCCTGTTTGGGGGCAAGATATTGTCGGAAGAGAGTTTGAACGCCTTTCTCACGCCAACCCCATTCGATGCTTTTGACGAAGACAATTACACCCACGGCGTGCTGAAAGACGTAGCGGACGATGACGTATATTACTGGCACGGCGGGGGAATTCAGGGCTTTAACGCCTGGCTTGGCTATCATCCTGAGCGGCAGACCACAGTCGCGGTACTGGCCAACCTGAACGGCGGCGCGGCGGCGAAGATCGGCAGCCAGATCATGACGCTGGTCCGCGGCGGCGAAGTGGTTCTGGCGAGCGAGCGCGAAATCGCTGATATCACCGCCGACCTTTCGGATTACACCGGCGTCTACGCACTGGCTCCGACGTTCAAAATCACAATCTTTGTCGAGGGTGACAAGCTGATGGGTCAGGCCACCGGCCAGAGCGCCAATCAACTCTTTCCCGAAAGCGAGGACATGTTCTTTTTGAAGGTCGTCGATGCGCAGATCCGGTTTGAACGCGGCGATGATGGCGCTGTCCAATCGTTGACCCTGTTTCAGGGCGGACAGGAAATTCCGGGCGTCAAGGAATAATCAGGCCCGCTCGCACAAGCTTGTGTTGCTCCCCCTCGCCGCCTGTCTTACGAGGCGTTTGGAGGGAGAAACACGCCAATGGCCTATCCGCAACTGACCGATAAACCCGGCGCGCTGGAAACGGCTGCTGCGATCCGTCGCGGGGAATTGAGCCCGCACGAGGCGGTGGACGCCGCAATCGTGCGGATCGAGCACTTCGATGCGCAGATCAACGCGCTGGCCGTGCCCGATTTCGACCGCGCGATGGAAACCGCGCGTGCGATGGACAAGCAAAAGCCCGGCGAGGACCAACCGCTTTTCGGCGTGCCGATGACAGTCAAGGAAAGCTTTGACGTCGAAGGGCTGCAAAGCTGCTGGGGGCACAATCGACTGACCGATTACATCGCGCCGCGCGATTCCGAGCTGGTGAAGCGCCTCAAAGCTGCCGGCGCAATCGTTATCGGCAAAACCAACGTGCCCATCGACCTCACCGACTGGCAGAGTTTCAATCCCGTCTATGGCCGCACGACCAATCCGCACAATGCAGATCGATCCCCCGGCGGCTCATCCGGCGGCAGTGCTGCTGCTGTGGCGAGCGGCATGGTGCCGTGCGAATACGGCACCGATATTGGCGGATCGGTGCGTGTTCCGGCGCACTTCTGCGGGATCTGGGGCCATAAAACCAGCTGGGGCCTGATCAGCAAGCGCGGGCATGATCATCCGCAAATGGCGCGGCGAAAGGGGTTTGTCGCGGCACATGACGGGGCTCTTTCGATCGCCGGTCCTCTGGCGCGCAATGCCGCCGATCTCGCCTTGCTGACAGAACTGGGGGCGAGTTTCCCGCTGCGCCGCCGGGCAAAGCGCCTGCGCGAATGCCGCGTTCTCGCGATTACGGAATTCCCCGGCAGTCCGGTGGATGCAAGCGTCGCCGAGCCAACCGAGTCGGCGCTCGAGCGGCTTCAGCGCGGCGGTATCCGGATTGAGCGGGCGAGCGAACTGGTGCCCGATCTCCAGCGCCAGCAAAACGATTACCTGCGCATGATGAATATCGCGATGGCGCGCGGTGCCCCATCACCCGATGGCAAGCGCGCCTATGCGTCCGACTGGTTCGATATGCTCGATGCACAGGCGGCGAACGAATACCAGTGGTCGCAGCTGTTCGAGACCTATGATTTCGTGCTCGCCCCGCCCGCACCCGTTCTGGCCATTCCGCATCTGGAAGAGCCAGTCTTCCGCAGCTCTCTCAAGATCAACGGGCAGGACGTGCCCGCGGCAAGCGGTCTCGCATGGGCTGGGCTTGCCACCTTCCCCAACCTGCCCGCAACCGTACTGCCGATTGGTCACGGCAATTACGAAGGGGCAAAGCTGCCTTGTGGGATGCAGGTCATGGGGCCGCGATGGAGCGACCTTGATTGCATCGCAGCGGCCGAGACTATGGCCACAATTCTGCACGGATAGATCCGATGGCAAAGACAATGCGCACCCTGGCCAAATGGCATATCTGGCTCGGCTGGCTGGTCGGCGTGCCGATCGTCATGTGGACCGCGACAGGTCTGTTCATGGTTGCAAAGCCGATTGAGGAGGTGCGCGGCAACCATTTGCGGGTCGAGCAGGCGCCCGCGCCGCTGGTAATCGAAGGAAGCGCGCTCGCAACCGAGGATATGCAGCTTAAGGAAATGCGCGCCGTTATGCAGGATGGCCGCGCGGTTGCGATCCTCACAACGCTTGACGGCGCAACCAGCCGTGTTGACATTGCCAACGGCCAGCGGATCGATCCGCTCGGCGCGGAGGAAGCGCGCAGCCTTTCGGCAAGCAAAATTGCAGGCGGCGACAAAGTCCGCGCTGTCACTTTCTTCGACGCAGACGAAGTCCCGTTCGATTTCCGCCGCCCGCTTCCCGTGTGGCAGGTATCGCTGGAGGATGGCACACATGTCTATATAGGCCGTGACACGGGCGAGATCGAAGCGGTCCGCACCAGCTGGTGGCGCTGGTTTGACTTCATGTGGGGTCTGCACATCATGGATCTTTCCGAGCGGGAAAACACGAGCCATCCGATCCTGATCCTGTTCGCCGCGCTCAGCCTGATCGGCGCGTTGATGGGGACCGTGCTGATGTTCCGCCGCCGAAGGGCCCGCGCGAAAGCCCGCCCTGCGTGAACGAGGCTGTCCTCACCCCGATCCTTGATCTGCTCGATATTGTCGGCATTGCGATCTTCGCGCTGTCCGGCGCAGTGATCGCGGCAAAGGAACGCCAGACTTTCGTTACGATGGCGTTCTTCGCGCTGGTCACAGGCGTGGGCGGAGGCACGGTGCGCGACCTGTTGATTGATGCGCCGGTGTTCTGGATGACCGATCCCTGGGTCGCAGCGGTGTGCATGGGATGCGCTCTCATTGCGTGGTTCACGCCGGTGCGTTTCTGGCAGGGAAAGCTGTTTGATATCGCGGATGGGGCGGGCCTTGCCGCCTATGCCGTTCTTGGCAGTGCAAAGGCGCTGGCTTACGGCATTCCGCCGGTCCCGGCTGTCTTGATGGGAATTATAACCGGCTGCGTTGGCGGGATTATCCGCGATGTCGTCGCGGGACGCCCTTCGATCATCATGCAGCCGGAACTGTACGTGACAGCCGCGGCTCTCAGCGCGGCGTTGACCGTCGCGGGCATGTATGCCGCGCCGATTATCATGCTGACCGATGGGGTGATCTGGGGTGCAGCATTCCTCGCAGGTTTCGCGCTGCGTGCCGCTGCCATCCAGTGGCAGTGGGGCCTGCCCAGTTATGGTCGGGAGGCGAACTCTCCCGATCCGCCTCCTTCCCGATAAGGTTATCGCAATCAGCCGCCGAGATCGGCGTCGATGTCCCCTTCAATCGCTTCGCCCGGAAGCGGACCACCCGGATAGGCGGGCCGGGGTTCTTCCGAACCGGGGCTGGCGATGTCGGGTTGCTGTGCACCCACCCGCTGACGCGCGGCGATGTAGCGGGAATCGTTCCACTGGGCATCATCACCACGAGCGCGAGTTGTGGCCGCGCCATCATAGGAAACGCCGTCAAATCCGCCATAATTGATGTCAGCGATCCGGCCATTGCCATCAATCCGGCAGGTAAACCCGTTGCCGTTGAACAGCGCGCCAGTGACAGTCCAGCCATCGGCATTGCGATCAACACTGTCGACGCTGTCTACGCGCACATCCCGTTCAATTTGTGTAACGCACAGGTCAACCGCGCTTTCGAGGCCTGACGCCCCTGAAGAACGCCGATTGTCGCGCCGGTCATAATCGCGGTTATTGTTGCGGTCGCGCCGCTCATAATCGCGGTCACGGTAGCGGCGATCATTCCGGTTGTTTGCAGCGCTCGCAACAGCGGCAATTCCGCCCAGGATCAGCACACCCGTAAGCACGTCGCCCGCGTCAACGCGGTTGCGCCGCCATCCGCGGTGGCGCCAGCCTCCGCGCCAGCCGCGCCGCCAGCGATGCCGCTCTGCAATGTCGAGATCACCGTCATAGGCGCTCTGGTCAAAATCGATGAAAATCGAGCTGCTTGGCGCGGCTGCCTGCGGCAGATCGGCGGCGGCAGCGGGAGTGGCGGTCATGGAAACGGCGGCGATAAAGCCTGCCAGCGCCCCGGTCCGTTGATTCAAAAGCATAGGTTGGCCCTCTGTTGCAAAGCGAGCATCCACCAAGCGCTCTTATGATTACCCACGCGCGTAAGCAGCCCAGGCTTACGCAAGCCTGAACCGCTTATCATAATGCGGGCGATGGTGGAAACGGGGCGACTGGAAAGCCGCCCCGCCCGTGGTGTCTTTCGCGCTATCAACGCAGGCCGCGAATGCCGCGGAAATCCACATAGGGTCGCTGGCCCCGGCCGACAAAGCAGGTGAAGCGTCCGCTATCGAAGTTCTGATTGCGATAGCCATAACCGCGCGCTCCATCGACAACGATCCGGCCCTTCACGCGGAACCCGTCCCGGGTCCGATCAACATCACGGATCTGCGTGACATCGGCATAGCGAAAGCCACCAAATCTGCGAGCCTGGCGCTCAGCCGCGCGGACACAGCGTTCTACGGCATTGCGCCCGTTGAAGCCGCGATTGTAACG
>CALLQC010000021.1 GCA_938015255.1 uncultured Erythrobacter sp. | reverse complement strand
TATCGAGTGTCTTGTCTGGGCGGATTTGAAACTCCAACATCATCAGTCTAGGATTTCAATGCTCTCACACGCTCACCGAAAGTAAGCCATGCTGAAGTTTGATGATGAAACAACGAGGCTGCTTGAAGTTGCCTATCAAGGCAGCGATGTGTCTCGGCGCAGACGCATGGCCCTTGATGCCCTCCACCTCTGCGAAGGCGATAGGGTTGTTGATATCGGTTGTGGAAATGGACTGCTTACCGAAGAAATTGCCCGCGGCATCGGAAAAACAGGGCGAGTTATCGGTGTTGACCCCAGCGAAGATATGCGCGCACCTGCCGCTGCGCGCTGTGCCGCATTCCCAACAGTACAGATAAAGGATGGCGTGGCGAATGGACTGCCTTTGCGAGACGGCGAAGCGGATAAAGCCGTGGCGGTTCAGGTTCTAGAATATCTATCGGACATTCCCGCAGCCATTCGCGAGGCCCACCGCGTTCTGCGTGTAGGTGGTAGATTTGTCGCTGTGGATACCGGGTGCATGACGCTGGATTGGTTCTCTGAAGATGTTGAGCGCATGCAACGCGTTCAATCGGCATGGGATCACCATTATGAAGAGGCGCGCGTCGCTGCGCTGTGGCCTAAGCTAACAACGGATGCCGGTTTCGCAGCAGTCGAAGTCGAACCCTTTACCTTCTGCGATGTGACTCTAAAGCCCGACGGTATTGCGTTCATGTTGATGCATCTGATGTCACGCTATGCGGTCGAAAATGCTCATATGACAGCATCCGAGACATCGGCTTGGTTCGACGAACAGGTGGAACTCGCAAACCAAGGGCGCTTCTTCTTTTCGCTAACGTACTACCGAATGAGTGCCATCAAGATTTAGCAATGGAAAGAAACACGGTCCGTCTTGACCGCTTTAAGGGCATTTCGCTTACCCCTACCCCTCCAACTCCTGCGCTAACCTAAACCCAATGCGCGTCGGCTCTGGCTGGTCCACGTGTTTGGGCAAGGCGCGTAGGAGGACGTTCAGCTGGCTCACGTGTTGGATCTGCTGCGTGCGTGTGCCAGCGGGGTCGGAGCCGTAGAAGGTGATGATATCGGGGGCGTAGAAGCCGATGCCTTCGATCTTCATCACGCCCGCATCGCCGCCGGTAAAGCCCATTGCAACCTCATGGTTGTTGTCGAGCTTTTCCTCAAAATTCTGGATATAAAGGATCAGCCGTTCATAGGCCCATTCGGCGGGGGATTTCTGTTCCAGCGGCTTGTCGCTGACCGATTTCGGCAGGGGTTGCTGCTCGGGCGTAGGCCCGCAATCGGTGGTGTGCACAGCGCGGGCGCGGGGCATGGCGGCAGCTTCAATGGCCTCGGCCGTGGTCTGGATCTCGTCGCTCATGGCTCACCCTTTGGTTTGATAGCGATAGGCCCCCGCATCATCGACAATCCGACTGGCCTGTCCAGCCACATAAAGGTGATTGCAATGCGCCACGCTTTCGACCAGCGCGAGACCGTATTCACCCGCGCCAATCTCGCGCTTAAACAGCGGCGGGAAGCATTCGTGCGCAGTCTTCGGCTCCGACAGGAAATCAGCCAGACGCTTTAACGCGGAGTGGTGATTTTCGATCAGCTGGCTCAGGCGAAACGGCAGGCCGGTAAAAGGCAGCTTATGACCCGGCAAAACGAGCTGAGTGTCGGTGGCATGGCCCATCAACCGCTCACACGCTTCAAGCCAATCGCTGACCGGATCGGCCTCAGGCTCGTTCGGATAAACACCAAGATTGGGCGAGATTGAGGGCAGCAATTGATCACCACCCAACACCAGATCGCCAGACCACAGCGTTGCATGTTCCGGCGCGTGGCCATTGCCGATGCGCACGTCCCAGTCACGCCCGCCGATGCACAGACGGTCGCCCTCGCGGATGCGGGTAAAGCCCTGCGGGATCGGAGCGACGCAATCGGCAAAGTTGAACGGGCGATCCTTGACGCGCTGCTGGAAGATGTCGTCCGGCATGCCTGCACGTTTGTAAAATGTCATCGCCTCGGGCGTCGGCACAGGCTGTTCATCCAGCACCAGCATCCGCGCCATCAGCCAGGCGGTCCGCGTGGTGATCAGTTCGGCCCCTTTCGCCATAAACCAACCGGCCATGCCAATGTGATCGGGATGATGATGCGTGACGACAACACGGGTGACGGGTTTGCCAGCCAAAGGCCCCGCCATCAGCGTTTCCCAGATCGCCACGCCACGTTTCGAATAAAACCCGGTATCCACAATGGTCCAGCCGTCACCATCTTCCAGCGCAAAGACATTGACGTGATCCAGCTTCATCGGCAGCGGAAGGCGCAGCCAGAGGATACCGTCAGCAACCTCGATCGCTTCGCCTTCAGCGGGGATACGATCGTCCCAAGGGTAGCGGATCAAGCCGCGAGGTCCTCGGCGCTAAGCGCATAGAGATCACTCGCGCCCTGACGAACATGTTCCGCCAAAGCGATATGTTCCGGCAGCAGACGATTGACATAAAGCCGCGCCAGCTTGCCACGCGGGCTGTCGATACCTGCGGCCACGGCAGAACGGATATGGTAATACGCCCCAAGCACCCGCGCGAAGAGGCGCAGATACGGCACGGCCCCGGCAAAGCGGTCGTTCATCTCTTGCCCGACCAACCATTCGGTTGTCTCACGCAAAGTCTCGGCAGCCGTAAACACCGGGCCTGCGAGATTTGGATGCTTGGCTTTGACCTCATCGGCATAGGCTTCGATCTCGTCGATCAGGGCATAGGCCGCCTCGCCGCCATCCATCATCTTGCGCGCAACC
>CALLQC010000020.1 GCA_938015255.1 uncultured Erythrobacter sp. | reverse complement strand
CGCCCTGGAGGCAGCTCGATTGGATATGACATCGACGCATCGCCCGAGCTTGTGGCTTGCGGTGCCGCGATCAGGTTGATCTTGGCCGATGGGTCAGCGACTTTCATATCCTTCAGCTGGGTCGGATTATAGCTGGCCACTTGCGGGCTTTCAGGGGCCACAACAACGCCTGCGATAAAGTCGGTAAAGTGGTTGGTTTCGCCAGTGACCTCTTCTTCCGCTGCATCAACGGTGTTCTCAGTCAGAGCCATCCAGCGTCCAAGGTCCTCGTCAAAATAGAACAAACGCACATCGTTTTCGGTATAGCCGCGCGGAATCCGGTTCTTGTTGAACGGCAGTTTCAGCTTGACGTTCGCGTTGAACTTCATGTCCGGCAGCATTCTATAGCCGCGGCGCGGCCCTTTGGTGACGTTGATCAGGCCAGTGTCCAGCTTCGCGACTTCGATATCGGTCAGCGCGGTCATACGGATTTCCGTCGACTGCGACAGCGCACCTGCTGTGACGGTCAGTTCAGCCTCTTCATGGGTGACTGACTTTTCTTCGCCCGGATTAAACGTCTCGGCCATCACGCCGGGCGTGTAGGTGGACAAACCTTCGATGAAGACAGGCGTGTTCAGCAGAACATTTTGAACAGCGCTTTCACCGTTTGGATAGAGCGCTACGACCTCAACTGTCCACGGCGCATCATCGGCATCGTTGCCATAGCCCGCCTGATCTTTGCTGATCGCCACCTCAAAAGAGCCGTTGTTCACGTCGAACGGCAAGCCCGCGACATAAATCTGCGCCTGCCCTGAGCCGTTGTCAGTTGGCAAAACGTGTCCGCGCAGGAATGCTGTGCGGCCGTAGTATTCGCCGTTTTGTGGCCACGACATTACCAGCCGCTCTGGCGTGCGTGCCGCACCTGCAGGAGAACCGGATGCATCGGCTTCGACCACCCTGAAGGTACCGGGCAGGCCGTCAAACTCTAAATTCAGTTGGGCTGCCGTTACTCCGCCAAGCGAAATCGTGTAGCTTAGCCCATCGACGGTCACACCTCCGCCGCTGGTCAATGGGATTGGGGAAAGCGAGGTTTCTGTTCCGTCCGCGGCAACGCCTGCAATTGCGACTGAACCGCTTGGGGATGCGTCAAAAGTAAGCGTAACCGTATCGACAGCGCGCTGATCAACCAAAGGCAAGCTGAGCGCCGATACGCCGTCGCTATTTGGGAAAATCAGTCGACCGGTGGTCAGATCACCGTCGATCAGATCGCTTGGCGTGACCAAGCCGTGGCCATCATCCAACTGCACGACAAGCGTCGCTGCCCGGATCGAATAATCGCGTTCCTGGCCCGCAAGCGTGCCGAAGGTAATGCTGTTTGCGCCTTGCTGAAGCTGCTCGGGCGAGATTGGTTCGATCTGCGAAGACCAGCTGTTTTCATCTGCGGCCACATAGCCGCCTTCTGCATCGGCACCGTTGATCGCACGGCGTACGGCGACCCAGCTGTGAACACCGCGCAGTTCATAACTCAGCCAGGCAGCACGGATGTCAGCGGGGTTGTAGGGCAGATCGAAGCTGGCCGTATCCGTTGGCCGGTTTGAGCTGACGCTCAGCGAATTGCCCAAATTGATGGTGCGCAATGGACCGGCGGAAGACGCATTATCCAGCAGCGATACCGCATCAGCGCCAGAGCCAATCACAGCAGAATTACCGCTGCCCCAAACTTCGATCTCAGAGAGGCCAGTTCCTGCGCCGCCGGCAACAGGTGTTAGCGAAAGCCGCAAGGCGGTCGCACTTAGATCGCCGCCAAAATCAATGTCATTCCAACCTGCACCCAGTGTAGAAAGATCGACGTTCTGCGCCCCTGAAACACTGCTCCAGTTGAAACGATTGCCTTGCGGTGTGCCGCGTTCAACCGACAGCGTGTAAGGCGCAGGCCCCAGCAAACGTAGCTTGGACGCAGTACTGCCGCCTTCAAGACCAAGGGTGATTTCACCGGGTCCGTAGATCACATGCTCGCTGGATGCGTCACGATCAAAGGCGAACGCGAGTGTCTCTGCCTCGGTCGCCTGAACTTCCGACGGTAACGTCGGGTCCGATATGTTGGTGATACTGAGCGGAGCGTGCCTTACGGTTGTAGTGAACAATGTCGCCGCGATTGCGACCGTTCCGATAAGACAGATAGCCAAAAGGGCAAAGAGGGCGGTTTTCGCCCGGGTAAAATGCCGCATTTATAAAATTCCCCACTCAAATACTGGCGTCTTCTGACCCCGCTCACAGAAAAGTGACGCAGAATGACGAAGTCAAGAGAAAGAAATCTTGCAAGCTCGGGAAACGGACTAAGCTTTTATATTATAATATTATTTTTTGATTAATTCGTGTGCCGCCAAATTCGAGTGCAAAATTTGCACTTGACGAAATTAGACTTTCAGGTTCGCGCCGTGTGCCCGAAAATTGATGAAATTAAACCTTTGCCGACAAGCAGTTTCGCCTGCATGATTCCTTTTGCGAACATTTTCATTCGACTAAAAACGAATCAACTATTTGGCGACCTGTTCAATTGAGCGGCTACTCTTGCGTCTCGGGGTCAAAGACAAACGTCCATTGAGCATAGGTCACGGCGCCGTCCTCGACGCGCATTTGTTCTGGAAAGGATGAGCGGCGAAATGATGGCTTTTCTGACGCGGGAGAGACGCCCAAAACGCCGCCGGTGTCAGCCCAAATTACCCGCCATTCGCTTGCAATCACCGGGTCCAGAAGACGGCGAATATGCCGCCTGCCATTTTCGCGTGGATCGTCGAGCAAGGCTTCCAGCGTCGGAGGAAATTCCGGGTTGTCCGGATCAGCCCGCCAATAGCTTTCGATGGCTCGTGCATAGGATTGGCCACGGTGTATAAGCTCAGCTTCGGCATTGCGCTGAAACGTTGTAGAGGGCGGAATGGTCGTTGCCGTCGCGCCAAGGGCGAGCGCGAAGATCAGAACAAGGAGAGCGGCATAGGTATAGCCCGCCTCACCTTTAGTTGGACCAGCTTTCGACATCTGCCGCCTCGTCTGAGCCACCTTCCAGCCCGTCTGCACCGAACGAGACGATCTCAAAGCCACCACTGCGCCCAGGTGCGCGATACACATAGAAATTGCCCCACGGATCAAGCGGGATTTCCTTGCGCAAGTAAGGTCCGCGCCAGCCCGGACCGCCGGGATTTGTACGCAGCGCTTCCAGTCCCTGCTCTGATGTTGGATAGCTGCCTGTATCGACCACAAAGATGTCGAGCGCGGTCATGAACGCCTCGATCTGACTACGGGCTGCTGTTTGCTTGGCCGGACTGATCCGTTCGTAAAGTATAGGTCCGACAAATGCAGCCAGAAGGCCGATGATGACCAGCAC
>CALLQC010000019.1 GCA_938015255.1 uncultured Erythrobacter sp. | reverse complement strand
GCGTTCGTGGTCGAGCGGCTGATCGGTTTTGTTGAGCAGCCGCTTAAGAAAACGGACGGGGAAGTTATCGATCGTTTCCCATCCCAGATCCTCAAGCACGTCGAGCGCGGTTGACTTGCCAGCACCCGATAGGCCGGTGACGAGCAAAAGGCGCTGCTGTGCTGGGTTCGTCATGGTTCCACTCCTCGCTAACTTCGGTCCCAAAAGAAAGCGCATTCTTTGCAATGGCAGCAAGAGGTTTGGTTAAAGGCTATTCAGGCCATGCCTTTTTAATGCCCATTCGGCCCGCGCAGCCGGTGCGATCGTGCCAGGCGCAAAAGGCAGTACGGGGATAGCGGTGCCGAGCACGTCGCGCGTGGCCGTGCTCTCCGGCATCCGGTCAGGCCTGCCATCGAGATCGAGGATCAGTGAAAGCGGTGCCGGCTTTGCGATCGGGATTTCAACCAGTCCAACCCCGTGAATTTCAATTAGCCCGGCGATGTTGGGAGGCGGGCTGGCCCAGACGATATCACCCCGACGTTCCAGAGTGACGCCATCGTCGCCGATCAGGCCTGCGCCGCGATCAATCAGGGCCAGCGCCAGCGATGATTTTCCGGACCCGGGTGCCCCCTGGATAAGAAGGGCGCGTCCCGATATCACGACTACGCTCGCCTGCATGACCGCTGCGAACGCATCGCTCATTTCGCAGCTGGCAGCATCAGCCGCAGACATGCGCCGCGCGAGCCATCGGGACGGCCTTCGGCGACTAGTGAGCCATCGTGAGCCTCGGCAATGGCACGCGCAATCGCCAGACCCAGACCGGAGTGATTGCCAAAATCTTCACGCTCCGGTCGCACCGAATGGAACCGGTGAAAGACTTTTTCGCGGGAATCTTCGGGGATCCCCGGTCCGGCATCGCACACCAGAACAGTGACACAGCTGCCGTCATTGTCGATGCTGACCTGAATTGGCGCTGCGGGCGGTGAAAATGATACGGCATTATCCAGCAGATTTTCAACCACGCGCTCCAATCGCGGACCAACGCCAAGCACTTTTGCAGCGAAACCTCTGGTCTGAAACTCAATCTGCCTGCCCTGATTTTCAGCGCGATATTCGCGGCTACCGATGATTGATCGGATCAAGTCCGCCATATCTATCGGCTCCAGAGTAGCTCGCGACATTTCCGCATCGATCCGGCTGGCATCGGAAATTTCGGTAACCAGCCGGTCAATTCGCCGCACGTCATGCGTGGCGATCTGTTCCAGCTCGCGGCGGGTATCCGCATCCTCCACTTTAGGCAGCGATTCAATCGCACTGCGCAGAGAGGCTAGCGGGTTTTTGATTTCGTGGGCCACATCGGCGGCGAAGCTGTCGACCGCGTCAATCCTGTGGCGCAGCGCGCCTGTCATGTCCGAAACGGCTCGTGCCAGTAGTCCGATTTCGTCCGCTCTCTCCGGCAGACGCGGGACTTCCACTTCACGCTCGCGCCCCTGGCGGACCTTCACCGCGGCATTGGACAGCTGGCGGAGCGGCGTGACAATTGTCCGCGCCAGGTAAAGCGAAAGCAGGGCCGAGGCGAACAGCACCAGCAGAACAGCCGTAACCAGCGTAGTTCGCGCCGCGCGGACGGTTGCCGTGATATCGACAGCGTTGCGTACTGTAAGCAAGGTTGCCCCGTTCAGGCCCACAGGCGCTGCCGCCGTGATCACCGGCGTACCGTCCTGCCAGTCATAAAGATTGATCTGGCTCACGCCATCCTCGCGCGCCCTTACCAGTTCGGGCCATGCGTCTGCGGTATCGCCTTCCGGTTCGACATAATCGGTTACGGCTTCGGCGCTGACGATCGTGTCGACTGTCCGGTCGAGCCAGCGGGCGAATTGCTGATCCCAGGTATCATCGCTGATGTCGTCAAACGTAAAGCTTGGTTCATCGAGCGCGAAACTGTCCGCCCACAGCAGTCCTTCGGCGTCGAACATCCGCATCCGCATGCCCTGTTCCTTGCCGATCTGAACCAGCAGGGCTTCCTGCCGCTCTCGCGTCGCCCCGGCAAGCGCCTCTGCCGTGATCTGCGCCTCAATTCGGGCAAGCTTGAAGCGCTCATTGATGAGCTGGGTGCGATAGGTGTCGAGATAGAACAGGCCGCCGCCCAGAACCGCCAGCGGAAGCATGTTCACCAGCAGGATACGCGCCGTCAGTGAAAAACGGCCCCCCGCGCTCAATTTTTCTCCGGCGGAAAGTGAGCGCGTTTCCTCATTTGCGGGTGAGCTGGCGCCCTCAGACATCGTTGAAACTGTATCCCGCCCCATACAATGTATCGATCGCACCGAATTCCGGATCGACGCTGCGGAATTTGCGGCGCATCCGTTTGATATGACTATCGACCGTGCGATCATCGACGAAGATATCGTCGGGATAGGCGGCGTCCATCAACTGGTTACGGCTCTTGATCACTCCCGGCCTTGCGGCAAGAGCTTCAAGAATCAGAAATTCTGTAACCGTCAGGCTCACTTGCTTGCCATCCCAGGTCACCAAGTGCCGCGCCGGATCCATTTGCAGCCTGCCGCGCGCAATACCGACTGGCGTCCGGTCGGACTCGATTGCAGTTTCGCCCGGCGTCTCGCGAACGGGATCGGCGCGGCGCAGGATAGCGCGGATGCGGGCAATCAGAAGGCGCTGGCTAAAAGGTTTCGCGATGTAATCATCTGCGCCCAGCTCCAGTCCGGCCTCTTCATCGGCCTCGTCATCCTTTGATGTAAGGAAGATCACCGGGAGCGGCACGTGCTCGCGCACCTTTTTGAGCAGCTCCATTCCGTCCATCTTGGGCATTTTGATGTCGAAAACGGCCAGGGCAGGAGGATTTTCAATCAGCGCCTTCAAGGCGGTTTCACCGTCCGAATAAAGGCGCGTGACAAACCCTTCGGCCTGCAGCGCGATGGATACCGTGGTTAGAATATTGCGATCATCATCGACCAGTGCGATTTCGGCGGCATATTCGCGCGCCGTTACGTCGCCATCGCTGGTGGTCATATTCGATCCTTCCCCCATGGAATGGTGGTTGCTTGTGGATGAGAACTAGCCGCTTTGTGCGGCTTTAACAACGGGCGCGGCCGGCTAACTTTCGGAGGAAAAGCAGCCCGAATTCGGACAATATCCGAGCTGGCATTTGACGAAGTTAGGGAGGCCATCTATGCGCGCCGCCAAAGGGATCAGCGGGCTTTGCGGACGATTCTGTCTTAATTTTGCATACGTATGCGAAGCCCTGTAATAACCCCACAGCACGGTTCGCCAGATTCTCACCCTCCAACGGAGAAATTACGTTGACGCCTCTTGCCCAATCGCTGTCTGCCCACGGAATTGAAACCCCGGCAGAGATCCACCCCAATCTTGGCACTTCGGCTCTGGTCGAAGCATCTTTATCCGCAGGCGAGGGCAAGCTGTCCAAGCACGGCGCTCTGGTCGTGCAGACCGGGGCCAAGACTGGCCGCAGTGCGAACGACAAGTTCATCGTGCGTGATGAAACGACCGAAGACACTGTGTGGTGGGGTAAGGTCAACAAGAGCATGTCGCCAGAGCATTTCGCCAATCTCAAGGCGGACTTCATGACAGCGCTCGGTCAGAAAGACACTCTGTACGTTGCAGATCTGTTCGGCGGCTCGCAGCCGGAACACCGCGTGAATGTGCGTGTGATCAACGAGCTCGCCTGGCATAACCTGTTCATCAGAACCCTGCTGGTCCGCCCGACCAAGGAAGAGCTGACCGGATTTGCTCCCGAATACACGATCATCGATTTGCCGACATTCAAAGCGGATCCTGCGCGTCACGGCACGAACAGCGAAACGGTTATTGCGGTAAACTTGACTGAAAAGCTGATCCTGATCGGCGGTACCCGCTATGCTGGTGAGATGAAGAAAAGCGTCTTCGGCATTCTCAATTACCTGCTGCCCACAAAGGGCGTAATGCCGATGCACTGTTCGGCAAACATCAGCGCAGATGGAAAAACAGCGGTGTTTTTCGGCCTTTCGGGCACGGGCAAGACGACGCTATCTGCAGATGCATCGCGCACCTTGATCGGCGATGACGAACATGGATGGTCAGATACGGCGGTCTTCAACTTTGAAGGCGGGTGTTACGCCAAAATGATCCGCCTCTCCGAAGAGGCCGAGCCGGAAATCTACGCCACCACCAAAATGTTCGGGACAGTGCTCGAAAATGTGGTGATGGATGAGGAAACCCGCGAGCTCGATTTTGACGACAACACGCTCGCTGAAAACACGCGCGGCGCCTATCCTATCGACTTCATCCCGAACACGAGCGAGAAAAACCTCGGTCCCGTGCCGAGCAATGTCGTGATGCTCACCGCCGATGCATTTGGCGTCTTGCCCCCGATTGCGCGCCTCACGCCGGATCAGGCGATGTATCACTTCCTGTCAGGCTACACCGCGAAGGTGGCCGGCACCGAAATCGGGGTGACTGAGCCGGAAGCAACCTTCTCGACTTGCTTTGGAGCTCCCTTCATGCCGCGTCATCCGAGCGTGTACGGCAACCTGCTGAAAGAGCGTATTGCCAAGGGCGGCGTGCAGTGCTGGCTGCTCAACACGGGCTGGACGGGCGGCAAATACGGCGTCGGCAACCGTATGCCGATCAAAGCTACACGCGCACTGCTTAACGCGGCGTTGGATGGCGATATGGACAATGTCGATTTTCGCAAGGATGCAAACTTCGGGTTTGAAGTACCGGTAAATGTCCCAGCACTCGCTGAAGCAGGCATCGACCAGTCTATCCTCGATCCGCGGAGCACCTGGGCCGACAAGGCGGAATATGATCGCACCGCAATCAAGCTGGTGCAGCTGTTCATCGATAACTTCGCCGAGTTTGAAAGCCATGTTGACGAAGGTGTGCGTCAGGCAGCGCCAGAAGCGCCTGTCGCCGCCTAAGTTTGGGAGAGAGCGGGGCCGGCATCGTACCGGTCCCGCCATTCCTCACGAGCTTTCGGGCAGGCAGAATTGTCCCAGAACCGCCCGGTGGTCCGAACTGTTATCCGGAAGGATCGCGAAATCCTTGATCCCGACATCGCCTTTCACCATCACCTGATCCAGCGGCCAGCCAAGCAACAGATAGCGTGAAGGGAAGGTCGCGAAGGTGCCGCGTCCGATGCGCGGGTCTTTCCAGTTCCCTTGCTCTCTGAATTCGCTGGTCGTTCGGGACCATGGGACATCATTGAAATCACCCATGACAACTGCATCGGGCAGGCGGTCTGGCGTCTCAGTGCCTGCTTTGATGATATTGCGGTCGCGCTCCTGGGTGTTCCATCCGGGAAGCGGCGGTTTGGGATGCAGGCCTATGAACTCGATCTCGCGGTCGCCGAATGGTCGCAGCGTCGCGTATACGGTGGGGGTATCACGATGCGTGTTCTCTACAATCGAGCTTTTCTCAACCGGAATTCGGGACGCGAATACAAGGCCGAACGCCTCGGGTTGCGGGTGACGATCCACATGCGGATACTCAGCTAGCAATGGCTCCATCTCGGCAATCCACTGCTTGTCGGTTTCCATCAGAAACAGGACATCCGGTGAATATTCCCGGATCTGCGCGGCTATCTTGTCGTACTGGGTGTTTTTCAACTTCACATTTACGGCCATCGCAGAAAAGCAGCGGTCTGCAGGGGCGTTTTCCGCAAGGTCCAGACTGGCTCCGGCGAACGAAGAGTAGGGCCAAATGCGCCAAAGATTGATAACGATGGCCAATCCGAAAAGTGCAGCAAGCACCGCACGCCGCCCGGTCGGCAGGATCACGGCGAATACGAAAACGAAGGCGAGGAAATAGGTAAGCGGTTCGCGAACCAGGTCCACCGTCCGCACCAGCCACCAGTCTGTCGGCAGCAGCGAAGCCAGCGTGGCGATGACGGCGATAATGCCCAGAGCGGTGAGTATTTGTCTGAAAAGTTTCATCTAATTAAGTCTCCGTCTCTTGAATGAAGCGGACGGATCAAGGTTCCAAAAAACAACTGTTACCCCGGTTTCGCGGCCCGACCCGGCATCAAAGAAAGTGCCGAACCCCGTTCGGGAAATCCCCTTTCCTTTTCATCGCAAAGGCTGCACTCTATCGGAGTAACGCAAAGGAGATTATCGCAATGAGCCTGCTGAACGGAATTTTGAAGAATATTGGCGGTGCGCCCGATGATGTGGCGAACCTGGCCGAGAAAGTCGGCATCGATCCCGGCATGGCGGAAAAAGCGATCGCAGTGCTTGGCCAGACCCACCAGATGGAAGGCGATACTGTTGAACTTGCATCAGCAAAAACGGGGCTGGATACCGGAGTCCTGAACCAGATCGTTGAGCAGATCGGCGGCGAAGGTTCATTGTCGAGCTTCGCCTCAATGCTGGACCAGGATGGTGACGGAAATCCGATCAACGACATCGCCAATATGGCATCAAGTTTCTTTGGCAAGAAATAGGGAGACGCTGCCATGAGCCTTGCACAGATGTTGCAACAAACCGGCGCGATCACATCGATGGCGCGTGAGCTTGGAATCGATGAGGGCACCGCCAAGACAGCGGCTGGCGCTTTGCTGCCCGCAATCGTTGCCGGCATGGGACGCAGCGCCACCGGCGGCACTTCCACGCCAGACCCGATGGGCGGTTTGGGCGGCCTTGCGGGCGCTATACTGGGCGGCGGCGGATCGTCATCCGGCAGCGGCCTCGGCGGCGCACTGGCGGGCGGACTTGGCGGCGGTCTGCTAGACGCAGTGCTCGGCACCAGCCCGACGCCGACCCAACCAGGCAACGACATTCTCGGAAACATTTTTGGCAGCAAGGATGTGAGCCGATCGGTCGCGGGCGAGGTCGCCAGCATGACGGGTCTGGACGAAGGGCTGCTTAAGAAAATGCTGCCAATCCTGGCCATGGCCGTAGCCGGCTATATGGCAAAGCAGGCTGGCGGTGGTCAGGCGCAAGGCGGGGGCAACCCGCTGGGCGGAATTCTGGGATCAATCGTCAGCGGAATGATGCGTTGACGCGCTGAGACTGTGATACGAGGAAGGGCAGGGCGCGTCAGTCTTCGCCGCCGCGCTCTTCCTCGTCTTCAACATCATCGGGATCGCTTTCCGGGTCCTCATTTGCGCTAGCTCTGCCTGTTTCGGCGGTCCCGTTGCGCCGGAGCCGGATCGGTTGACCTTCCGGCGCCTTGTCGAGTGCGGCGATGAGTTTTTTGGCGATTTCCGCACGCTGGCCGCCATGCGGATTGGCTGCCAGCGGTCGCAGGCTGTCCTGTGCGAGCGCAATCTTGCCTTCGCGAGCCTGCATCACCGCGACATTCACCCATAACTGCTGATCGAACGGTGCCAATTGTGCTGCACGTTCAAGCGCCGCTTTCGCATTGTCAGGCGGCTCAACTCCGCGATTGGCGAAGCTGCGATAATAATAGATCAGGGGCAAAGGATGATCGTTCTCGCGCTGGTTCAGTGCAGTGAATGGCTCCATCGCGGCCTCATAGGCTGCCGCTTTGTCCTCGGCTTTCCTTGCCTGCCGAAACAGCGCATAGCCTTTTTGGACGTAGGGATTGGTCCGGGCAGGGTCGAGTGCGATTGCGCGTTCCGCTGCAGCAATTGCCTCGGCATCGTTGCCCGCGTCATATTCCGCCTCGGCAAGGGCCGATTGCACCCCGGCATCATCGGGAAATTCTGCGGCCACCTCGCGCACTTCAGGCAGCAGTTCCTGTGCCTGTTTCAGATTGACGCCGCGCTGGGAGACCATGCGCAGTTCCATCATCTTCGCCTCACCCTTGGGCAGTTTGCGCAGGGCAATCTCACCGATGGGCGCTTGTTCGGCGCTGATCGGAATGGTGAAGAAACGCCCGCGGATATAGCTCTTTAGCTCGATTTCCAGCTGATCCAGATCGCCGAATGCCTGCTCGGCCGCCTCAGCGGAGCCCATCCCTTCGATCAGTGCGCGCTGGTAGGTGCCGAATTGCCCCGCCCGCTCTCTGGAGAAAGTCAGATAATGATAGAGAAGCCAGCTGCGTCCATAGAACCCTTCGCCGCGAGAACCGCGATTGCGTCTGAACTCCTCAGGATCGAGCAATTCGCGAGCGGTTGGCTGATTTGGGGCATTCAGTTCGTAGATCCGGTGCTGGGCCGCGCGTCCCATCGTCAGACTGCCATCAGAATTGAAGGTCGTGGCGGCGAAAAACTCAGCGGCGCCTTCGCTCAGCCAACGCGGGCTCGCAAACCGTGAAGTCGAGATAAGAAAGTGGTGGGCATATTCGTGCAGCAGCACCACAGTCGAAAAGTGCGGATAGCCTTTCTTGGTGCGGATTTCCTGCACGAAGGCCCGGCTTGCCCCGGCGCGGGGGATATAGAAGCCTGCAATATTGCGCCCGCGCGCGCCAGCCAGCCGTTTCAGTTCGCGGCCCGATCCGACGACGAAAATGGTGACCCGGTTGGATGGGCTCGGTTTGCCCACGTCGCGCCCGGTCAAGAACTCCAAGGCGCTGTGATAGCGCTCCAGATCCTCGGCGAAGCGGCGGATGTCCTTCTCGCGGTCATCAGCATAAATTACGAAGTGATCGGATGAGGCTTCGTACCATTCTGCTTGGGCGGCCGGAGTAATGAAAATCATTGCCGCGAGCGAGAGCAGCAGCGAAAATATACGTTTAGTCATGAAGTTGAGCGTCCCATTGCTTCACCCATCGTGCCAAGCGTTTGATCAGGCCGCAACAGTATTCAGGGGCATTCTTGCAGCATTTTTGTTCCAGCTCAGCTGATTGGGGGGAGTGCTTCTTTGGTTGAGATGCTGGGATATCCGAACACCGTAAAGCTTGCCCACATTTTCGGATTGTTGATGTAGGGATACTTGCCTCTCGCATTGCGGTAATTCAACGTGTCCTTCTGGGCCTTTTGCATCGCGAACTCCGGTGCGTGTCCCTCTTTCAGATAGCGCGTGAAGTTCGTCATCAGCACCTTTGTGGCTTTGTCGCTGACGTTCCAGAGGCTCCCCACGACTTGCCCCGCGCCCGCCGTGGTCCATGTGCGCGCGATCCCGAAACCGCCACCGTCAAGAAAGCGCCCAAGTGCGGTCTGACACGCGCTCAGCACCACCAGCGGGCGTCTGCGTTTCCAGCCCGGAAAGTTCTCCTGTCGGATATGCCCGGCGAAATAATGCCCGCCGGACATGGCAACATACCCGCGGGTAAGCGGAAAGCGGGGATGTGAAATTGCATGAGAGGCGATGTAGACGAGGCCCAGATTGTCGTCTGAATGGATCTGGTCGACCAGCCGTGAACGTGTGGCATCCTGCCCGATCATGACCCGTTCTTCGGGCACTTGCAGCGTGTTGGCGACCAGCTTGGCTTCCTCTCGTGCACCGGGCAATTCCGCCCAATTATACTGGGGATCGTCTGTCAGGTCGGGATCGCCAACAATTACGGCATTGCCGATATCCAAGCTCTCGAAGTCGAAAATCGGATCTTCTTCTTCGGCGAATGTCGCAAAATCCGGCAGCAACACGAAAGACCAGTTTTCAACCGCGAAACCGTTTGCAAGAGGCAGCGCGGCGTAGGGGGCGACACCAGTGTCGCGCGCCGGGATCACGATCAGGCGGCCTTCCCGCGTCCCGAGCGCGTCGCGGATTGAACCAGGCAAAAGGACATTCGCGTACCTCTCCAGTGTCAGTCCGCGCTCCGCAATTTTCTCAGGCGACCGGTCGAGCTCTTCGGCAGCACGGATTTCCTCTTCGGTGGACAGCGGCACGCCGCGCTCTGTCCGGCTGCGGCTGATCGCCATGCGTTTGACGCCAAGACCCTCGGCCATCTGGCCCAGCCCGTCATAGACTTCTTCCGATACGCCTTTCAGCACGCCGCCATCAGGGCTTATCAGCCATGCTTCGAGCCTGCCGTCGTCATCAATGCGATGGAACAGGGCGTAGGTTGGAACAGTGCTTTCGGAAAGGAAGGACAGTACAAACCTGGCCTGTTCCCACTGGTAGATTGCCTCCTCCCGGCTGATGGGATCCTGTTCGAGCACGACCTCGCCATTGTTCTGCTTGCTGCGCAGAACCTTTTGCGTTTTGGCCGATTGCGAGATGGCCTCAAGCAACTGGTCCTGCGTTTGGGCCGGGAAATCAACGGGGATTGGTATTGGCTCGACCGGTTCGGGCAGGCTGACAAGCGTTTGGATGTTGATGTCCGCAGCTTCCTCGGCTTCCTCGATCTCTGCCTCCGCGCACCCGCAAAGCGCGATTGCAAAGGCTGCGGTGAGTACAAAACCACGGATCATGCCGTCTCCCCCCTGAAACAACACGGTGATGATGCGCTTCCTGATGCCAGCCGTCAATTGTGGGCGAGCGGCGCTGCAACCTGGGGTGTTATTTCCTGCTATTCCGTGGCGAAGTAGGAAGAAATGGCCTTTTGGACAGGAATAGGCTGCCCTTCGGGTTTATCAGCCAGAAAAGCGAGCAGTGCGCGAACCTGCTGCGCCTTTTCGCCGCCATGCGGATTGCTGGCGAGTGGCTGCAGAGCGGCCTTTGCATCCGCGATCCGCCCGTCATTCATGTGCATCATCCCGGTCACCAGCCAAAGCTCCTGATCGAACGGTGCAAGCTGGGCTGCGCGAACGTAAGCTTGCTTCGCCTCTTCGCTCGGAACAAAGCCCTGCTCGACATAGAAACGGTAAGCGTGGGTCAGCGGCACGGTGTGATCAGGTTCCTGGGTGTTGAGACGCTCAAGGGAAGCCATCGCGGTTTCATAGGCGATCGGCTTTTGCGCCTGATCGGACGTCTCGCGCGCTTTGCGGAAAAGCGCGAGCCCCTTGTAGAGCTGGGCGCTGTGCGCGTCCGGATCGATTGCGAGCGCCGCTGCGGCAGCTGTGATGGCCTCATCATCATTGCCTGCCTCATACTCCACCTTCGCGAGGATCGTGTGAACCGCTGCGCTGCGTGGATACTGGGCTGCCACTTCGCGCGCTTCCTCCGCGAGGAGTGATGCGGCATTTGCGTCGAGGCCTCTGTCAGAGCGGATGCGGATGTCCATCATGGCGGTTTCGCCCTCGTCAAGCGCGCGCACGCTGACTTCGCTGACCGTAATTTGATCCGCAGGAATATGGTGGCTCTTTTTCTCGCGATTGCGGAAATGCCGGTTGAGCTGGCGTTCCAGCACACCAAGGTCACCAAAGGCCATCTGCCCGGCGTCGATGGACGGCGTGCCCTTCAGCGTTTCAATCCAGTAATCCCGCAACTGGCCGGAACGTTCCTCAGTCGTGGACAGGTAATGGTAGAGTATCCAGCTTCGGCCATAGAAGGATTGCTTTGCCTTACCCACGCGGCCGTTCAGCCGTTCCCAGTCCATGTCGAGCAATTCTCGAACCGAGGTCATCTCTTCATCTTTCCAGAAGATTGTAAAATCGCGGTAGGAATTGGGAAGACCCAGATATACAGAGCCATCTTCACGGAAAAACGCCGCAGAGAAGAATTCGGCGGCGCCCTCATTCATCCAGAGCGGCATCGCAAACCGATCCGTCATGCTCAGAAAGTGATGAGCATACTCATGGAGCAGAACCTTGGTCGAAAGATCGGGCAGGCCTTCGGTGTTTTCGATGTCTTGAACAAAGGCGACGCTGCCTTGGGAGCGCGGCAGGTAAAAGCCCGCTATGCCGCTTGATCCGGCCAGCCGGCGCACGTCATCGCCCGAACCAACCGCATACACGGTGATACGGTTGGAGGGGCTGGGCGTCGGCAGATCCCGGCTCGTAAACCGCTCCATTGCGCTGTGGTAACGCTCCAGATTCTCGGCGTAGGCGCGGATATCTTCTTCGCTGTCATCCGCATAGATGACGAAGTGCTCAGAAGAAGCCTCGTGCCAGGCTGCCTGCACCGGCGCCGAGACCGAGGAAACAAATAGCACAGCAATGCTGAGCGCAAGACACCGCGCACTGACAATACGATTTAGGAAAAGCATTTTGTGATGAACCTGTGCCTGCGACTTCACGGTTGAATTGTTACTATAACCCACCTTCGGCGCTTGCCTAGGGCCGAGGCTTGCCTGCCCCACAATTGTTTATTTGCACCTCAATCGCGCTTGCGCAGTTCGTCAAGGTAGGTCCAGATCCGGCTGACCACTACAGAACCTTCTCCCACTGCGCT
>CALLQC010000018.1 GCA_938015255.1 uncultured Erythrobacter sp. | reverse complement strand
CGCATGCGAACCGTCATCGACGATCAGATCAAACTGCATCCCCAGATCGGCGACGCGGGCAAGCTGATCGAGGTCGCCGCAATCTGCGCGTACGAATTTGAACCAGTCATTCTCGAAGGCAGAACAGTCCGAGATGTCGACGCCCACAACCTGCGCCTTGGGGAAGAAATCGTGCCACATTGCGGCCGATGGAACATTTGTGACGTTCCTATCGGCGATGCCGCCAGAAACCTCTGGTCCGCCGCGCGAGAGACCGACTTCGCAGATTGCTGTGACACGCTCGCGCAGATGGCTGAACAGTGCATCGTAAACCAGCGTGTAGCCATGGCCCTGCGCCGTGATCGTACCCTTATCGGTGCCATGCAGATTGGCGAGCTCCGTAAGGGTGGGCACAGCTACCACCACTTCTCCGGCGCATGGTCAAACCCGCTGCGCTGCTGGATCGCGAGGCCCGCATTGAGCACGCCCTGTTCGTCAAATGGCTTGCCGACCAGTTGCAGACCGAGCGGCAGGCCGTCCTCGTTCAGCATGGCAGGCACGCTCATCGCGGGCAGCCCGGCAAGGCTGGCTGGCACGGCGAACACGTCGTTGAGATACATGGTCAGCGGGTCATCGTTGAGCGAACCCAGCGGGAAGGATGCCGTCGGCGTGGTCGGCGCAAGGATTACGTCGCACTGAGACCAGGCATTTTCGAAGTCCCGCGCCACCAGAGCACGAACTTTCTGGGCCTGGTTGTAATAGGCATCGTAGAAACCCGCGCTCAGCACATAGGTCCCGATCAGGATGCGGCGCTTCACCTCATCGCCAAAGCCTTCGGCGCGGGTCGCAGCATACATATCCTGCAATCCGGCCCCTTCAGGCAGATCGCGCAGGCCGTATCGCACACCGTCATAACGCGCGAGGTTTGAAGACGCTTCGGCAGGGGCGATGATGTAATAGGCGGGAAGCGCATACTTGGTGTGCGGCAGCGAGATATCGACGATCTCGGCGCCCGCATCCTTCAACCACGCCTTGCCCTGTTCCCAGCTATCAAGGATCGCCTGATCGGTGCCCTCCATCCGGTATTCTTTGGGGATACCGACCTTTTTGCCTGTTAGATCGGCGCTAAGGGCCGCTTCCCAATCGGGCACGTCCATCTGGAGGCTGGTGGCGTCCTTCGGATCAAAGCCCGCCATTGCGCCCAGCATGATCGCACAATCTTCGACACTGCGCGCCATCGGGCCTGCCTGATCGAGCGAGGAGGCAAACGCCACCACACCCCAGCGCGAGCAGCGGCCATAGGTCGGCTTGATCCCGCAAATGCCGGTAAAGGCGGCAGGCTGGCGGATTGATCCGCCCGTGTCGGTGCCAGTCGCAGCCGGCGCGATACGCGCCGCGACCGAGCTGGATGACCCGCCCGAAGAACCGCCGGGGCTCATCGCGGCATTCGTTCCGGCCTTACGCCAAGGCGAGGCGACATTGCCGAAATAGGACGTCTCGTTCGAGCTGCCCATCGCAAACTGATCAAGGTTCAGCTTGCCCAGCATGCCCGCACCCGCATCCCACAGGTTTTGCGAGACAGTGCTTTCATATTGGGGATTGAACCCTTCGAGGATGTGGCTCGCTGCGGTGGTCTGAACGCCATGGGTGGCAAACAGATCCTTCATGCCTATCGGCACACCCGCCATCGGGCCCAGCTGCCTGCCCTCTGCGCGCGCCTTGTCAGCCGCATCGGCCGCGGCAAGGGCGTGATCGGGCGTGGTGACGATGAAGGCGTTCAGCTCGCTCGCCGCAGCGACGGCCGCGTTGAATCCTTCAGCTACTTCACGCGCGGTGAAATCGCCTGCCACCACACCATCGCGGATGGCCTTCACACCAAGTTTTGTCAGGTCGCTCATTGTTATTCGATCACCTTCGGCACGCCGAAAAAGCCGTACTCCGCAGCCGGTGCGTTGGCGAGCACATCGTCACGCCTGCCTCCTGCGGTTTTGGGATCGGCGTCTATTTCATCATCGCGCAGGCGCAGCGTGTTGGGGATCACCGCGCTCATCGGCTCGACGCCCTCCACATCAACCTCGCCAAGCTGCTCCACCCAGTTCAGGATATTGTTGAGCTCCGGCACCATCCGCTCAAGCTCTTCATCGCCCATTTCGATGCGGGCAAGACCGGCAATCTTGGCGACGGTGTGTTTGTCTACCGACATAGGATCGTGTCTTTCAGATTATTCGGACGGAACAACCGGCGGCGCGCCTGCACCAGCGGCCGGAGGACCCCCAAGCCCGCCCTGCTGCTGCATGGTTTGCTGCAGGATCTGCAGATTGCGGTCAAACGTGTCCTTGGTCATGAAATCGACCAGCTCGATCTCGAACACAAGATCGGCATTGGGCGGGATCGGCGCGCCGGGAGGCGGCTCTGCTCCGTAAGCCTGCGCTGCGGGAATGTAGACTTCGTATTTTCCGCCTTTCTGCATTTTCTGCAGACTGGTAAAAAATCCGTCGATCGTCGCGCCTTCTTCAAGCGGGAATGGTGTGCCTTCGGGAAACAGCCCTTCGACCGGAAGGGGGATGTCCTGCGATTCGTCGAACACTTCTCCGTTGGAGGCGAGTTTGCCGGTGTATTTCACAAAAGCGACATCGCCTTCCTGTGGGAAAGCGCCCTCGCCGGCGGTGATCGTTTCGATATCCAGACCCTTGGGCACAGCAGACCAGGCCAGTCCTGCGCCCAGCAGGATGGCAACAGCAACACCCAGCCACAATTTGGTGAGCGAGCCCTTTTCAATGGGCTGGAGCGGAACGCGGGTGACTTCGGCCATAGATGATCCCTGAAGTGTGATCCTAAAAAATATCGCGATCGCGGCCCTGTGCCGATTTCAGATAGCAAAAGGGCGCGGATTGGTACCGCGCCCTAATGGCTTAACAAAGGTGCGCGTTCAAGCTTGGAAACACGCTATTTGCGGCATTACTTGATGCCGTCACGCTCCATGCGCTTACGCTCGAGCTTGCGGGCGCGGCGAACGGCAGCTGCCTTTTCACGGGCGCGCTTTTCGCTCGGCTTTTCATAGTGGCGACGCAGTTTCATCTCGCGATACACGCCTTCACGCTGCAGCTTCTTCTTGAGCGCGCGCAGAGCCTGATCGACATTGTTATCGCGAACCATGATTTGCATAAACGACTACTACCTCATTCTATTTCAAAAGCGCTGCGGCCCGCTAAACCGAATCGCGGGACAAAGCGCGTGAATTTGACGCTAAAAACGGCGCGATTCCCATAGGGACGCGCTCCAATGA
>CALLQC010000017.1 GCA_938015255.1 uncultured Erythrobacter sp. | reverse complement strand
GTCGCAGCGCTGGGCACCAAATTCGGCTTGTGGCCGTGGCAGACAGGGCTCGGCACTTTGATCGGGCAGTTCGGCGTTTATGTCCTGGGGGGAGTTGCGATTGTCGCGCTGATCTCGCTGATTGCCACCTTGATCCGCAAGCCGCGCAATGGCTGGCTTTGGTCGCTCATCGCTTTGGCCGTTCCCGTTGGTGTTTTCGTTATGCTCGGCTCGGTTCGTGAAACCGCAGGTGCCAATCCGATCCACGATGTCTCAACCGACGTTGTCGATCCTCCGCAATTCACCGAGGCGACAATGACCGCGCGCAGCGATTTCGGTGCGAATCCCGTGAGCGATTACGATACGCCCTTGGCGCAGATTGAATGGTGGAGCGAGCGCGGAGGCGAGGATTTGAAGGCGAAGTCGCACGCGCAGATCGTGCGCGAACTGTACCCTGATCTTGAACCGCTGTCCCTCGGAACCTCGACTGCAGATGCAGCATCGCAAAAGGTGCAGCAAGCCATGGAGGATGTTGGGTTGAGCGATGTCACCGTCACCAAAAGCGCGGGTGAAGATGGTGCTATTGTGGTCGAAGGCGTAGCCGAAACCTTCTGGTTCGGTTTCAAGGACGATGTTGCCGTGCGGATTGCCGATGGCGAGATCGACTTCCGCTCGGTCAGCCGGGTCGGCGTCAGCGATCTGGGTGCCAATGCAGCCCGCATTGAAAAACTCCGCGCAGTCACGGAAGCGCGCCTTTCGGAGTGATCAGTCCCTGAACTGGGAAATTGCCAGAGCGCTTCGCTGGAAAACTGTCAGCAAGCACAGCCCGGCATAACCATAGGCGATCGCGCTGAACCAGCTGGGAAACAGGCACATCGCCGCGAAGACGAGGATGGTTTCCGTCCCTTCGGCAAGACCGGTTGAATAAAAGAAGCTCTTTTTCCCGTGGGCCTCGGTGCTGTCGCCGCGCTCCGCCGCAATGACGGCGAAAGCGAGGAAACTGACCCCGGTGAGCACAAAGCTGGCTGTCAGCACCAGCGCGGGCAGCGTGTTGCCGCTGCTCAATACTCCAAATCCGAGCGGGACCGAAACGTAGAACGCAAAATCGGCGACGATGTCGAAATAGCCGCCCAGCGGAGTTGGCCCCTGCACCCGCGCCACCGCCCCATCGAGCCCGTCAGCCAAACGGTTCGCGATGATCAGGGCAAGCCCTAACCAAAGCTCGCCAAACGCGATGGCCGCCGCGCCCGATAGACCAAGCGCGAGACCGATGAATGTCAGCATATTGGCTGAAACACCTGCCCTGGCCAGCGCACGGCCCAAGCGGTTTAGGGGGGGATCGATCAGCGGGCGCAGTTTCGCATCCAGCATCAGCCAATGCCTTCAAACGTCACCAGTCCGATCCATGCCCCTGTCATGGCGGTGGCGATATTGCCGGCAATCCAGCTCTTGATGCCCAGCCCCGCTGCCTCGGCACGTCGTTCAGGGCAAAGCGTGCCGATAGTCGAGACGAGCAAACCGACGCTGGCGAGATTGGCAACACCGCACAGTGCGTATGTCACGATCAACAGGCTGCGCGGACTGAAGGTACCATCGGGCAACGCGGCAAGCTCAAGATAGGCTACATATTCATTCAGGATCGCCTTGGTGCCCATCACACCGCCAGCGGCCTGCGCTTCTCCCCATGGAACGCCGATGGCCCACATCAGCGGGGCGAAGACCCAGCCGAAAATGCGCTTCAGGCTCAGCGGCTCATCGCCGACCAATGGAAGCAACGCGAGTATTTGATCGGTCAAGGAAACCAGCGCGAACACCACGATAATTACCGCGATCACCGCGAGGAACAGCTGCATTCCGTCCATCGTGCCTTTCACGATAGCGTCGATACTGCTTTCGTATTTGAGGCCAGGCTCCTTGCGCTCAATTTCGGTCGCTGTGTCTTCACCGCGGCCAGGCACCATCAGTCTGGCGATAAGCAAAGCGGCTGGCAGAGAAACGAGCGAGGCGGAAATCATGTGCCCTACCGCGTCGGGCACTGTCTCGCGCAGGGTGGTGGCATAAAGGATCAGTATAGCGCCGCTGATTGTGGCCATCGCGAGGACCATAACCTGAAACAGCTCGGCCCTGCTCATGCGGGAAAAATATGCGCGCACGACCAGCGGGCTTTCGACCACACCGAGGAACATGTTCGCCCCGCCGGATAAGCCGACCACACCGCTGACACCCAAAGATTTGCGAAGCACGAAAGACAGGCCGTTCACCAGCCATCGCAGCACTCCCCAGTGCCATAGCAGCGCAGCAAGCGCCGAAAAGACGATGACCAGCGGCAAAATCTGGAACGCGATGATCAGGGGAGGATCGGCCCCCTCTTTCAGTTCGAAGGGCAGCGGTGCGCCGCCGAGATAGCCAAACATGTATGATGACCCGTCAAGCGTGGCCTGCTCTATCGCCGTTACGCCTTTATTGGCGAGCGACACGACGTCCCAGACAAACGGCACCCGTACGATCAACAATGCCAGCAACCCTTGCAGCGCGAGAGCGCCGGCAATCCATTTCCATCCGGGCCGGCCGCCGCGATCCTCGCTCAACCCCCATGCAATGACAAGCAGCACGGCAATGCCGAATACGCCGCGCAGCTGATCAAACAGTTCCAAACCTTGCTCCCCTGATCCGGCGGTGCCTTAGGCCAGCTCAGCCCCGCAGCCAATCGTGGTATTTCTCGACATATTCCAGTAGCTTTTCCGGCTTGTTTGCCCGCTTCCAGTCACCAGCGGCAAATTTGTTCGCCTCTGCCATGGTCGGATAGGAATGGATCGTGCCGAGAATCTTGTTCAGGCCGAGCTTGTGCTTCATCGCCAGCACATATTCCGCCAACAATTCACCTGCGTGACTGCCGACAATTGTTGCGCCAAGAATGGTGTCTTTCCCCGGCGGAGTGAGCACTTTGACGAAGCCCTTTGTCTCGCTTTCGGTAATGGCACGGTCGAGATCATCGAGATCGTAACGGGTCACCTCGTAATCGATGCCCTGCTCCTTCGCCTCGGTTTCATTAAGGCCGACCCGCGCGAATTCGGGATCAAGGAATGTGACAGCCGGGATCACCCGGTAGTCTGCCTTGAACTTCTTGAACGTTCCAAACAGCGCGTTCACGCTGGCAAACCATGCCTGATGGCTGGCGGTGTGCGTAAACTGATATGGCCCGGCGACATCGCCCGCAGCGAAGATATTCGGGAATTTGGTGGCCAGAAATTCATCAGTGTTGACCGTCTTGTCGGTGTCTACACCGATGTCCTCAAGGCCAAAGCCTTTGAGCCGCGCCTTGCGGCCAACGGCGATGATCAGCGTGTCGAACGCGATTTGTTTTTCACCATCGCCGCTTTCGGTGAAAAGCGCGCCATTTGCGACACGAACCGCCTTGTGCCCTGTAAGAACGGTAACGCCAGATTCTTCGAGCACGGATTGTGCCAGAGCGGATACCTCTTCATCCTCGCGTCCCAGAACGCGTTCGCCCATCTCCACTTGCGTCACATTCGAACCAAGTCGTGCAAGTGCCTGAGATATCTCGCATCCAATCGGACCGCCGCCGAGAATGGCAACGCGGCGCGGCGCTTCGTCCATCTCTGCGAAGGCATCCCACATCGTGTCGCTGGTAAGATAGCCGCTGGTCTCAATCCCCTCCAATGGCGGCACGAATGGCTGCGCCCCGCTGGCGATGATGATGCTGCGCGTGGTGAGCCGTTGCGGTGTGCCGCCTGATCCGCCATCATTGCGAGCAATCTCGACCGTCCACGGGTCGATGATCTTGGCGTAGCCTTTGACGACGTCGACGCCCAGCCCTTCGTACCGCTCCGGGCTGTCATGGGGCTCGATTGCCTTGATCACGTCCATGACGCGCGCAATTGTCTGTTTGAACGGCACCTTGGGCTCTACCGGCTCTATCCCGTACTTGTCGGCATGACGCATGGTGGCGGCAACCTTGGCGCTCTTGATCAGCGCCTTGGAAGGCACACAGCCCGTGTTGAGACAGTCCCCGCCCATTTCATTCGCTTCGACAAGAGTAACCTTCGCCTTCACGGTCGCAGCGATGTATGCGGACACGAGGCCCGCAGAGCCTGCGCCGATAACTACAAGGTTGCGATCGAACGATTTGGGTTTGGTGAAGCCTTTGTAGACTTTGCGGCGCTTGATGATGCCGATGATCAGCTTGGCAAACCATGGAGCAATGCCAAGCAGCACGAAGGAGCCGATCACTGCCGGCGATGCAATGCCGGAAAGGCTATCGATCTGCGCCAGCTGCGTCCCGGCATTCACATAAACAATCGTACCGAGCAACATCCCGATCTGGCTGACCCAGATATAGGTCAATGTCTTGATCCGGGTCAGACCCATAACGAGGTTGACGACGAAAAACGGAAACAACGGGATCATGCGGATGGTGAAAAGGTAGAATGCCCCGTCACGTTCAAGCCCTTCGTTAATCGCCTTCAGTCGTTCGCCAAACTTGCTCTCAATCGTATCGCGAAGGACATATCGCGAGGACAGAAAGGCCAGAGTCGCGCCAAGCGTGGAGGCGAAAGAAACGAGGATCGTGCCGGTAACAAGTCCGAACAAGGCCCCTGCAGCCAACGTCAGGATCGCAGCACCGGGCAATGACGCAGCGGTCACGCCGACATAGATTAGAAAGAATGCGCCGAGCACCACTGCTGGATTTTGATCATAAAACGCGGCGGCATCGCTTGAAGCCTGCTTGATACCGTCCAGCGTCAGATAGCTGCCGAGATCAAAGGCAAAATAGGCGGCGACCAGTGCGGCGAGCGCAGCGAGGATGAGAATTTTCTTGTACATAATTGGCCTGATGATCCCCGGTTCGCGCGGCAATGTATCGCGGTTACAGCCCGCGTCCTGTTTTCGCGTAGTGCCTGATCCAGCGCATGTCGATCCAATGCTTTAACCGCGCAGCCCACTTCCCCTGTGCAGCAAGCGGCCCGTAGCTGAGTATCGCCTCTCCTCGCGCGGTGGAAAGCAGATACAGGCTGAACCAGCGCGGACGATAGACCTTGGATGGCTGGAGGCCTGAAATAGCAGCTCGCAGATTGTCGGCCAGAACAGGCCCGGCCATCACAGCGTGAACTCCGGAATGCGCAACCTCGCGGTCTGTTCGCATAGCCACGTCACCCACAGCAAAGATGTGCGGGTGCGAAGTCGACCTTTGGTGCCTGTCAACGGCGATAAACCCCTCTTCAGAGGTCTTCAGCCCGCTTTGTCCCGGCCAGTCAGGCGCGCCGCTGCCCAAAGCGGCGACAATCAGATCGAAAGGTCGCAGGACATCGTCATGAAGCTGAACGTCTTCGTCGATGCAGGTGATGTTCTGGCGATCTAGTTCTCTGGCGACTTTGCGTCGCACGGGAGAGGACTGCTCGGGCAATACTCCGCTCTCGCCCGCGAACAGCGTGACCTGAGTGCCGCCGCTGCGATTGCGCAGTGCGAATGCCAGTTCCACACCTGCGGCACCGCCGCCGACGACCGCCGAGTGAGCAACGCTGCCAAATCCATCCAGCTTTCTGACAAAGTCGTCGATCGGCCTCACATCCAGTAGTCGGGGGTCACTGCCAAGAAGCAATTCTGCCCTGCCGATTCCACCCGTATCAATCGATGCGATGTCAAAGCTGACATGGCCGCCGTCAGCAGTCTTTGCAATCAGCGCTTGAGGATCGATGCCCACGCATCGATCCAGTTTCAATTCCACACCTGCCGCTGCGGCAAGTGCGGCAAGGTCTACCAACCCAGCGTCGCGCTCATATTGACCGCTGATCCAGCCAGGCACAGTGCCAGAGTAGCGCAAGGTTTTGTGCGGCGTCAGAAGGGTCGCTTTGGGACAAGGAAGACCGCCACGCGCCCAATCGGCCAGAACCGCGACATGGGCGTGTCCGCCGCCAATCAGCAGAACATGCTTGCACAAGTCCGTCACGCGGGAAGGTCAGCTCCGCACGGTTCCGGCGATCTCAACCGCATCGCGCGCAAGCTGCGTGACAGTGTCGAAGTCGCCTGCGGCGACGACATCTTTGGGGGTCAGCCAGCTTCCCCCGCAGGCAAGCACGTGTGGCAATGCGAGGAAGTCTGGCAGATTGGCCGCCGAAACGCCCCCGGTGGGCATAAAGCGCATCTCGCCGAACACTGAGCCCAGCGCTTTCAGCATGGGTACACCTCCCGCAAGCGTTGCAGGAAAGAATTTCACTTCGCGCAATCCCAAGGCATAGGCCCGCTGTACCTCGCCAGCGGTCATCGTACCGGGAAAGAAAGGTATATTCTCGGCAAGGCAATACTCGGCGATCTCGTCAACCAGACCAGGCGAGACAATAAACTGAGCACCGGCATCCCGAACGGCTTTAGCCTGATCAAGTGTGAGTACAGTGCCGGCCCCAGTGACCAGATCCCCACCCTGCTCAATGATGGCTTTCATACCATCAAGTGCGCGAGGGCTGCGCAAGACCACTTCGATTACAGTCAAACCACCCCGGCCCAAAGCCTGAGCCGTAGCAACAGCCCTGCCGGCATCGTCATCTCCCACCAGGGGAACGACCGGGGCGGAACTCAAACGAGAATTCAGATCTACCATTACCAATCCTAATATTGTGTCGGTACCGAATTTAGTGGAACCGCCTTCTGTGAAGTGCGTTTTAACAGCGCTACGGCGAGTTATGACCGCTCAAACGTCAGGGTAGGGATACCGGCGTGTGCACAATTGCGAAACGACTTTTTCAACTGTGAACCGACGGAAACGTATTCATGGCTCTTGCCGCTGACACCGAAAGCTATGGAACGCGCCTTTCCCTCAGGCAGTTTTTCCGCGAATTCCTCGCTATCCTCAGGCCGGAGAGAAGTTTTTACTGGCTCACGCTCGTCTACGGTCTCGGTGTCAGCCTGCTGTCTCTGGCTACGCCGATTTCGGTCCAGATGCTGATCAACACAGTCGCTAACACCGCGCTGGCCGCACCACTCGTAATGCTTTCGGTTTCTCTGTTTGGCGTCCTGGTTCTTTTCGGCCTGCTCAATGCCCTGCGCATCCATCTGATGGAGTTATTTGCCCGGCGATTTTACGCCCGCATGGTGGCGGAGATAACCCTGATCTCCGTTTACGCACAAAACCCGTTTTTCAGCGACGTGAAGAAGAGCTCCCTCTTCAACCGGTATTTTGACGTCATCAATGTCCAGATCGCATTGCCCGTATTGTTTATCGGCGGGTTCACGGTCGTGCTTCAGGTGGCGGTCGGTTTTGTTCTGGTGTCGCTCTATCACCCCCTGTTCCTCGTTTTCACTCTTGTGATGAGTGCCCTGATCTGGGTGATTTGGCTGACATGGGGCGGGCGTGCCATCCGCACCGGCATCGATCTCTCGCACGCCAAGCACGAAACTGCCGCGTGGTTGGAAACGATTGGCGCGTCCAATGGCTTTTTCAAATCTCAGCGCCGCATCGATTACGCACTCGACAAGACTGATGAGCAGACACACGGCTATATCGACGCTCGCAAACGCCACTTCCGCCAGCATTTCGCCCAGACACTGGCGTTCCTGTTAATGTATGCGAGTGCCAGCGCTGTCTTATTGGGTTTAGGTGGTTGGCTCGTGATCCAGGGCCAGCTGACATTGGGCCAATTGGTCGCCGCCGAATTGGTGCTCTCAGTCGCATTCTTTGGCGTCGCGCAACTTGGCACTTATCTGACATATTTCTATGACTTATGCGCGGCAGTTGAAGAGCTTTCCTTGTTCTATGACGTTGAACAGGAACAAAACCGCGGCGACGACCCGGTCAGCGGTACCAATCACACATTGGAGTTCAACCGGGTCGCCGGGATTGCGCGCAACGAAGCGGTCGAACTGAATTTTGAAGTCCCCAGCGGTGCAATCATCATGGCCGCTGCGAGCCAACCCGGGGTTCAACGGTTCTTCACGAATGTGCTCAAGATGCACGAAATGCCCAAGGGCGGTTTTGCAACAATGGGTGATATCGATCTTAAAGAGATAGAGGCCTACAACCTTCGCAAGGATGTGCACGTTCTTGAGCGCTCGACCTTTGTAGGCATGACCATCCGCGAATATCTGGGCCTGTCTTGCCCGAATACAGCACCCAAACGTATGGTCAAAGCTCTGGAAACAGTAGGCCTCGCCAACACGATTTCGACACTCGAAAAAGGATTGGATACACAGGTCGCCTCAACGGGCTATCCGCTGTCTGTGGTCGAGCTGCAACAGTTGAAACTGGCTAACGCGCTGCTCGAGCAACCGCGCGTGCTGGTTCTAAGCCAGCTTTTCGACCTGCTTGACGAAGATAACCTCGCCCGTGCGGTGACGGAGCTGCGCGAACAGGCCTATTCAACCGTTATCTGTTTCTCTAATCGGCGCATCGACCTCGGCTTCGACAAGTTTCTTCACCTCGAAGCGAAGCGTCAGACCTATTACGACAACTTCGATGACTTCTGCTTCGCCGTGAACAGGCAGCCCCCGCGCAGAACGCCAGGTGACGCATCAGTATCGCCGGATGGCCAGATCGCAGATCACAAGGCAATCGGCCAATGAAATCGCTCGTCAGAAACAAAGATGACATGGCGCATTTTACCGCGCTCCACGCGATACAAAAACCTCGTGTAATGCGCGCTGTCTATGTGATCGTCCTTGCCGCGATTGTCGCAGCGATCGGCTTTCTCACCTTTGTACCCTGGGTGCAGACCACTGGCGGTCAGGGCGTTGTCACAACACTCAATCCCAACGAGCGGCAACAAGACATCAATGCTCTCGTTTCGGGAAGGATCGAAGAATGGTTCGTGCGTGACGGCAGCGCCGTTTTGAAAGGCGATCCCATCGCGCGCATTTCCGATATCGATCCGCGTCTGGTTGAGCGGCTGGGCGCGGAACGGCAGCAACTGCAGATCCAGCTCCAGTCGGCCCAGAATGCCTTGGCCACGTCGCAAATCGATGAACGGCGAATGGCTGAATTGTTCGCAGAGGGTCTTGTTGCACGCAGAGATTATGAACAGGCACAGATCCGAGTGGAAGAAATGCGCGGGCGGGTTGCCGAAGCCCAGGCGAACCTCACGCGCGCCGATACCGCCCTTTCACGGCAGTCCGAACAGCTCGTTGTCGCTCCGCGCGACGGCTTTATCCAGTCGGTCAATTCAGGTGATGCAGCGACCCTCGTAAACGCCGGTGATGTTCTGGCCAGCTTTGTACCTGAAACCTCGGAGCGCGTTATCGAGATATTCGTGGACGGGCGGGATGTCGGTCTGTTGCAGACTGGTGAAAAGGCCCGCGTCCAGTTCGAAGGCTGGCCTGCGGTCCAGTTCAGCGGCTGGCCTTCGGTCGCAATTGGAACTTTTGGCGGCGTTGTAACCACGGTGGACCAGTCCGCTCAGGCTGATGGGCGTTTTCGTGTACTTATCGCAGAAGATCCTGATGCTGATCAGCCTTGGCCCGAAGAACGCTATGCCCGGTTTGGAGCTGCCGTGCGCGCATGGGTTTTGCTCGAAACAGTGCCGGTCGGATATGAAATATGGCGTCAACTCAATAACTTCCCCCCGGAACTTCCCCCTGCGCCGAACACGCAGGGCCAGGCGCTTTAGCCATGGGGCGTTGGCCAGCAATGGGTACTCTTTGGGCATTCGCTGCGCTCGCGGTCCCTGCTCAGGCGCAGGACATTGCGCAACTCGAGCAGCCGATCGATCAGGCCATTCTTGATGGTCCGCTGCTTCCCGATGAAGTCCTGCGAAGCTCTGCTCTGACTTTCCCCAGCATCCTCGCCAGTTTCGAGCGAGAAGCGGCTGCGCGGAGCGACCAACTGGCAGCAGACGGCGCGTTTGACCTAATTCTGGAAGGCGAAGCCTATGACCGGGTAACCGGAACATTTTCGGGTGGGTTCGCGTCGGTCGGAGCAACCCAGCCGATCAAGCCTTTTGGAGGCGAGGTTTATGGCAGCTATCGCCTGTCAGATGGCCGCTTTCCGATTTACGAGAACATCTACAACACGAATGAACTGGGTGAATTCAAGGTCGGCGCTCTATTCTCTCTGCTGCGTGACCGGCGAATCGACAAGCGGCGCTTTGCGCTGGAAGACACGCGGCTAGCCACGGGGCAGGCCAGGCTGGACGTTCTTCTTGTGCAGCTTAATGTTCAGCACGAAGCCCTCAAATCCTATTGGCGCTGGGTCGCTGCAGGGCGGGAAATCCGCGTGTACGAACAATTGCTCGAGATCGCGCAGGCCAGAATGATTGGCCTGACACGGCAGGTCCGAGCAGGGGCCACGCCGCAGATTGCGATTACCGAAAACGAACAAAACATCATCCGGCGAAAGACATTGCTTGCGCAGGCACAGCGCAATTTCGCCGTCGCATCGACAAGCTTGTCCTATTACCTGCGCGATCGCACCGGCCAACTGATCAGCCCGACACGCGAACAATTGCCGGACGACGAAACGATCGATGCATTGCCTGACGTGGACGCATTGCTCACCGCCGATGCAAACGCGCTTGTTGAAGAACGACCGGAATTGCAGGAGCTTGCCATCGCAATCCAGCGGGCCACCAACAAGATCGAACTGCGCCGCAACGATCTGCGTCCAAAACTCGATTTCAATGTCGAGCTATCGCGCGATTTCGGCGGAATCGGGGACGGCGGCTCGACCTTTGACAGCACAGATACCGTTGTTGGTGTGCAATTCACCGTTCCGCTTCAGCGCCGCGAAGCCCGAGGGCGCTTGCAGCGTGCAGAGGCGGAGCTACGAGAGAAAGAATTGAAGCGGCGACAGATTGCGGACCAGATCGAAGTTGAGATTGGCAATATTGTGACCAATTTGACTGCCGCGCTCGAATTGTCGGGTCTTGCCCGCGAGGAAGTTCAACAAGCAAACGCGATGGTCAATGCAGAACGCAAGCGCTTCGACCTTGGTGCAGGCGACTTCTTTCTTGTCAATCTGCGAGAGGAGAGTGCCGCCGACGCGCAAATCCGATCTATCCGGGCGGAGCTGACCGGACGGCTTGCCGCAGCCAGCTATTCCGCAGCGACGATGGATCTGGATAAGCTGGGATTAGACTGATTTGCGTCGCTTCGGCTTTGCTTACCCAAAGCCGTGATCCAGCCTATTGCAAGGCGGCGAGCGCAGCGGGCGTATCGACGTCAGCGAGCCAGTGCTGGGGGCAGTCGATCGAGTATCCTTCTTCGAGCAAGCCCTTTGCCCCCTGATCACCATTGATCCGCGCCAAGGTTTCGAATTGGTCTGGCCCGAACATCGCCGGAGGCTGAGGAGTCTTCCCATCGCAGGAGGAGACAGCTTGCCGAAACCCTCTTTCCAGTCCGGCTTCGAACAAAGCCCCAAAATGGCTCGCAGGGACAAGAGGCATATCGGCGAGCGTGATAAGCAGGGCACCGGCCTGCGCGCGGATTGCGAGCTGCGCTGCTAAAGCAACCGATGTACCCATGCCGTTCGCGCTTCGCTCATTGATCTGCACTTCGAACCCGGCATTGTTCCAGTCGGCAGTGCATGGATGGCGAGCATCTGCGGCAATGACCCATGCGTGGGAAAAGAGTTGGCGCGGTATCGCTCTGATAGAGTGGACGCCCAGCATCTCGCCGCGAAAATCGCAAGCCAGCTTGTCTTCTTTGCCGAAACGTTTTGAAGAACCCGCCGCAAGGACGGCGACCACCGGGCGGACAATATCAGCCAAGCGCAGCCTCGAAATCGGTTTCCTGATAAGTTCGGATCACTTCTGCAAGCGTCGAAAGCGCGAGTGTCTGCGGATCACGCGAGGAGTGAAACACACCAATCGGTGCCCGAAACGCATCGAGCTCTTGCTGCGCAATGCCCCGCGCGCTCAGCGCTTCACTGCGCATGGCATGTGCCTTTCGTCCGCCCATCGCTCCGAGATAGAAATGCGGCTCGCGCAGGGCGTGTGCCATCAGGTCAATCTCCCAGTCGTGATCGTGAAACAGAAATACAAAAGCCGTCCACGGATCGCCAACCAGAACTTCGGTCTGCGAGGTTCGCCGTAGCAATTGCGTCTCAACGTATTTTTCGGTGAGGGAGGCGTGGATGCGATCATCGCTCGTATATATCTGGACGGCGACGCCAAAGGCATTCGCAAGGTCAGCCAGCGCGCTAACCCCGGCTCCGTGACCAATGACCTTGAGCTGCGGTGCGGGCCAGTAACCAAAGCTCCAGCCTTCGTTTCTGTCACAAAGCGGCTTGGCAGACCGCCATCCGCCCTGATGTTCAACCGCTCCTGCAAAGCAGGTCAAAGAGAATGGCCTGCGCTGCGCAATTGAACCAAGGCATGCCTTCACCAATGAGCCCGGCCCAGAGATCGGCAGGAAGTGAACATCTAGCCCGCCGCCACAAGGCAGTTTGATATCCAGATAGGGCGAGCCTGACCCAAACCGCACAACGCGCGGTTCATTTTTCGCCAATGCTTCAAGAGCTTCAGCGACAACTGCATTTTCCACGCAGCCCCCCGAAAGCGAGCCTTGAAAGCTCCCGTCGCTGGCGACACCCATAAGTGTCCCCGGATTGCGCATCGATGATCCTTCGACCGCACAAACGGTTACAAGCACGCATGCCTCGCCGCCGCTCAGGCGTCGATCAAGAAATTGGAGAACGCCTTCGAAGTCCAAGGCTGCCGAGCTCCAGCCTAGCCGCTAAGGCTTTGAAGATAAGCGATGATGGCCGCTCGGCGCTGTTCGTCTTCTACCGCGCCAGACGACATAATTGTCCCTGGTACTGCGGCAGTCGGATTGGCAAGATAGATGTCGAGATTCTCCGCGTTCCAGACGATTCCAGATGCAGCCAATGCTTCCGAATAGGCAAAGTCGTTCAAAGATCCGGCCTCGCGTCCTGCGACGCCATAGAGGTTGGGACCAGCACGCGACGGTTCGCCCGCTTCGGCGATGTGACAGCCGGTGCACATCGCAAAAGCCGCCTGGCCCTGCGCCAGGAGATCGACTGCCCCGCTCTCGCCCGGTGCGATAGCAGCATCCACCACAGGGGCCTCTCCCGGTTCACGTATGACGATCTGCTCAATGACGTCCTGCTCATTTGAACCGCCACAGGCGGTGGCCATTATGGCCAGCAGGCCGATCGCCATGAACGCATTAATACGCATTTTCGCTGCCCCTCGGTCCATAATTCCCAGTTTAGCCAAAGCGTTTCATGATCGGCAATTCCCGGATCCGTTCGCCGCTGGCAGCGAAGATCGCATTGGTCAACGCTGGTGCAGCTGGCGGTAGCCCAGGTTCCCCCGCCCCGCCCACAGGCACATCACCGGAATTGATGATCGCGACTTCGATATTCGGCGTTTCGTCCATCCGGAGCATTTTGTAGTCGTGAAAGTTGCTCTGCTTGACCGCGCCATCGACAAGGTCAAGCTCCCCGTACAAAGCTGCGGTGAGACCATAGACTATTCCGCCTTCGATCTGATTGCGGAATCCGTCTGGATTCATGACAAAACCGGCATCGCAGACGGCCCAGCAATTTGTCATCCTGGGCTTACCGGACGACATATCAACCTCGATCACTTCTGCGACGATGCTGCCGAAACTCTCGACAATCGCAATCCCTTTCGCCTTGCCCTCTTCAGCCGCGCTGCCCCAATTGCTTATCTCGCCGAGCTTCGTGAGGACCGCACGATGGCGCGGTGCGTTACTTAACATCGAAAGCCGGTATTCAAGCGGATCAGTGCCCGCTTCATGCGCAGCTTCGTCAATAAAGCTTTCGATGAACCAGCCATGCTGGGAATGGTCGACTGAGCGCCAAGCGGCAAAAGGCAAGTGCAGCGCAGCTTCCGCAACCCGGACTGAAGTGTTCGCAATGTCATACATTGCAGGCACACTCGCTTCTGCCGGATCATGTCGCTGCGTAAACACATTATCATAGGCGACCAGCCTGCCTTCGGTATCCAAAGCGCCTCGGAAACGACTGATATCAGCAGGGCGATAGATAGATTTTTGAGTATCTTCCTCGCGGCTCCAGATCATCTTCACTGGGTATCCGGTCGCTTTCGCAACGCGCGCAGCCATGGTCACATATTCGCTTTCGAGCCGGCGTCCAAACGCCCCGCCAAGATACGGATGGTGAATGGTAATCGCATCATCGGACAAACCGATCGCGTCCGCCACGGCGCTGCGCGCCATCAACGGCACTTGCGTGCTGGTCCAGATATCAATTGCGCCATCTTTAAAATGGGCGGTGCAATTTATTGGCTCCATCGGCGCGTGCGCGAGATAAGGAACCTTGTATTCGGCCTCTATCTTGGTTGGTGCCTCGGCAAAGGCTGCCGCGAAATCGCCCTTCGCAGCGGCCTGTTCACCGCCACTTTCGCCGACTTCGTCCAGCGCCTTGGCAAAGGCGGCAAATTGGTCGTTCGTCGTTCGGATCGCGCTTTCCGTATCGCTCCATTCGATCCCGATCGTGCCAACAGCCTGCTGCGCCTCCCAATAGCTCTCAGCCACGACTGCGACGAAATTCCCCATGTTGAGGATTTGAAGAACCCCGGCCATGTCCTTGGCACGCGCGGCATCCATCCCTGTAACTTTTGTGCCGGGCAAAGGCGGACGAACAACAGCTGCATAACTTAAGCTGAGACCCTCTGGCACTGCATCAATGCCAAATTCCGCAGTTCCATTAGCCTTCGCGGGAATATCAGTGCGGCGCTTGCTTTTGCCCATTAGGCGATATTCCGCAGGTGATTTCAGCGCGGGCGTCTGATCCATCGGCTGCTCGGCCGCGGCGCTGGCAAATTCTGCATAGCTCGCAGACCGGCCAGAGGCCTCGTGAAAAAGCGTGCTGTCCTTCGTTGTGATCTCGTTTGGTGAAACGTTCCAAGCGTCAGCTGCTGCGCCTTTCAGCATCTTTCGTGCTGCTGCGCCTGCAATGCGCATCTGATGCTGTCCGGTTGTTCGGATCGATGAAGAGCCGCCCGTGATCATCGCATCGGCAAATCGCGCGACCTGCGTGAACAAACCGTTCCATGTCGGTTCGATCCAGTCAGCCGCGTTCAAGGTGAAGGGCGCGGCAAACATTCGTGCGGTATCGGTCACGACATAGCTGCCATCGGCAGGAGCCTGCATGACGCGCACATCATCCCATTTGGCATCGAGCTCGTCGGCGAGCATCTGACCCAGCACAGAATGCGCGCCCTGACCCATCTCGCAGTGCGGAACGATGGCAGTGATAATATTGTTGGCGTCAATCTTGACCCAACTGTTGACCAATTGCTCACCCGCTCCTGTCGCAACCTTTGGCGCAAGTGCGCCGACCGGATTTCCCGGACGAACGCCAATACCAATCAGCAAACCGCCGCCGGCCAGCACACCTGCGCCGATGAATCCGCGCCGGCTCCATTTTACCAGTTTTGATCGTTCATTCTTTTCAGAGCTCATTTTGTTCATGGATCAGGCCTCCCCCGCCAGCCGCTCATCGAGAGGTCGTTCCTGACCCGCTGCCACTTTGATCGCTCGGCGAATGCGCGTGTAGGTTCCGCAACGGCAGATATTGCCAGACATGGCGGCATCAATGTCCTGATCGGTCGGATTGGAATTTTCGCGCAGCAATGCGGTTGCAGCCATGATTTGTCCGGACTGGCAATATCCGCATTGCGGAACCTGTTCGGATATCCATGCCTGCTGGATCCTGGTCAGCTCGCCGTCCGGTCCAGCAATGCCCTCGATAGTCGTAACATCGCGCCCTTCAGCCTGGGCTACTGGAGTGGAGCAGCTTCTTATCGGCTGCCCATCCAGATGCACGGTGCACGCACCGCATTGCGCTATGCCGCATCCGAATTTCGTGCCATTCATTCCCAGCTTCTCTCGCACGACCCAGAGGATCGGCATAGCGGGATCAACTTCAACCGTGACGGGCTGACCATTCAGGTTAAAACTTGCCATTGTGAAGAAACTCCGCTCCATCGCATTTAGTTGCGTTTCGCAATCTATCGCAGAGCCAGCCCCAAGGAAAGCCTTGAAGTTGACCCGACATCGGGAATGCCTTTGATGTCCCCTGCCAATGGATTAGGCTTGGGGTATGAAACAAACGACATTCGACACATTTCTCGCAGTCGATATCCGCGCGGGAACGGTGGTTTCTGCCGAAGAATTTCCGGAGGCACGCAAACCTGCGATCAAACTGCAAGTTGATTTCGGCGAGCCCATAGGGTGCAGGAAAAGCTCCGCACAAATCACCGAACACTACACGCCAGACCAATTGGTCGGACGAAAGGTGATGGCGGTGGTGAACTTTCCGCCGCGGCAGATCGGACCGTTCATGTCCGAAGTTCTGGTACTTGGATTTCCCGATGAAGAAGGGGCAATTGTGCTGGCGGATCCGGGCTCTGGTGTCCCAGATGGATCGCGTTTGGCCTAGGTAAGCCCGTCAAGGGCCTGCTTAAGCGGGTCAAGCCATGGCTCAAAGGGTTTCCAGGCACCCTGACCTTTGCGATTGATCGGTCGGCGCACCTGTTCGCTGGATGCTGTCCGTACAGGGCGATCTGTCTTGTGAAATTTCAGGCACGCATTTTCAAAAGGCACGCCTAGAAATCCGAGCATTCGCCGTGTTTGCCCCTCCAGATCGTCAAGCACATCCTCGTGCTGAACGCGCAGGATCTTGTCAGGAAGGACAGCGTCCCAGTGATCCATCAGATCGGCATAGTCCGCATAATACCGTCCCACCTCATGCAGCCCGTACGTGAACTCCTGGCCCTCAGCGAAAAGCTGCTTGAAACCGGAAAAGCAGCAATCCATCGGTGCGCGGCGGGCATCGATAATCTTGGCATTCGGCAGGATCAGATGGATCAGGCCGATATGCCGGAAATTGTTCGGCATTTTATCGATGAAGAACGGTGCATGTTGCCGGTGGATACGGGTGTTCGCAATAAAGTCTTCGCCAAATTTGGCCAGCTGATCGGCGGATAGATCATGCAGGATTTGCGGGTAACGCGACTGTCCGGCCTTGCGGCCACGAAGTCGGTGAGCAAGCGCCAGAATGTTTGGCAGCTCAAGCGTCCCGTCGATCTGTGAATGGCTGGCCAGGATCTGCTCCAGCAGCGTCGATCCGGCGCGGGGCAAGCCGAGGATAAAAATTGGATCACGGGCCGTGTCCCCTTTATTGGCATGCTTTGCAAAAAGATCGGGCGTGCAATGCTCTTTCTGCTTTGCAAGCTCATCCGACATGGCATCGGCGCTGTACCGGGTCTGTGCGCGTTTTAGCGCATTTCCTTCGTCATATTTGGCGAAACTTGCTTCATATTCGCCGCGATCTTCATGCGCTTTACCCAGAGCGAAGGCGATATGGACCCGGTCCATAAATGCAAGGTCCGGCCGGTTGGCTTGCTCTTGCATGGCGGTAACTTCTGCATCCTTAAACGAATAGGTTTTCAGATTGGCCAGCGCATACCAGGCATCGCCATGATCGGGTTTGGCCGAAATCGCCGCGCGATAGCTTTCGATGGCGTCGTTTTGAGCGCCTGTCGTTTTCAGTGCATGCCCCTTGCTTGTGAGATTAGCGGGGTCATTGGGAAGCTGTTTCAGCACTGCATCGAACAGTTCCAGCCCGCGCGCATAATCGCCTGTCTGCATACTCTCGATTGCAAGTCGGGACTGAAAAAGCGGGCTGGCAGGATCGCGGGCGTAGAGCTTCTCTGCTTCCTCCCGCGCCTTTTCGAAATTTTGCCGCCTTCGCAGCGCATCGACGTAATCGAGCCGCAACTGGATATCATCGGGTGCAAATTCGACTGCGCTTTCCAGCAGGAATTCTGCATCATCAAGTATACCCAGCTCAATACCTATCCTCGCCAGCAATCGCATCCCTTCGACATCGCGCGGATTGCTACGCAGATAGAGACGGCAGATCTGTTCTGCGCGAACAAGCCGCCCTTCAGCCAGATGGTTTGTAACTGCCACGAGCTCACGCGGAAGCTGCTCGAGCCGCTGTTGCTGGGCGGCAGCAGCTTGAGCTTCAGCGTCACGGCCCGCTACTTTCAGCAAGCGCGCCTGCTCGCGAAAACTTGCATGAAGTGCAGGGTTGAATCGGGTCGCACGAACGAAAGCATCCAATGCTGCATTCGTTTCTCCCCGCGCAACCGCGAGATGCCCCTGCTCCTGCCATGCCCGCCCGAACTCAGGCATCGCGGCATGAAGCCTTGCTAAATACTTTTCGGCTGCCTCGAAGTCATTCAAATAACGTGACGCCACCGCAGCCATGTAAAGCGCCTCGCCATCGCCCACATCCTCGTCAAGCAGCAGGCGGGCTTGGGCGAGCCCCTCATTGAAATGCCCCGACTGAAGGCTTTGCTGGATCAATTTGAGATGTTCGTCGCGGGTCATGGCAATCGCTTAGTCAAAACAAAGGCGGGAGTGAACATTCCAGTCCACTCCCGCCCGAATGTTGATCCAGATTCTACAAGTCAGTAGTTAAAACCGACCCGCATGCCGACAGTCAGCGGACGGTTGGTCACGATCCTTGCGCGGTCGTTGCCAAAGTTGCCCGAAATCTGGGCGCGTTCATCGGTCAAGTTCTCACCGAACAGCTCAAACTTCCACTGCTCCATCTTGATGCCCGCAGAAAGATCGAAAAGCGCGTAGCTGTCGAGCTCAATCTTGTTGATCTCGATAATATCTGTGAACTTGGCAGCCGAGTAGGAGACCTGCGGCTGAATATAGGCCTCCATCGTATTCGACAAATCCCATTCGTAGCGAACGCGGATATTGCCCTGGAAACCCGGTGCATAGGCCAATTCTTCACCAGCAATCACATCATTCGTCGGCGTCAGAACCTCGGTGATCTCGGTATCGAGAATTGAAAATGCACCTGCAACAGTCAAACCAGGCGTTGAATAGGGTGCGATCGTAAAGTCGGCCTCAATGCCATAAATCTCCGCATTCGCCGCATTGTCCGAAAAGAACAGGTTGGTGATCGACGGATCGAAAATCGTCGTCTGAAGATTGGCGATATCGACATAGAATGCCGAACCGTTGACGCGGAACTGGCCGTCGATCAGGTCCATTTTCCAGCCAAATTCGTAATTCTTGACCTCATCGGTTTCGAGCTCGAAAGGCACGGTAAACCCGTTCGGGCCGAGCGCGCCGCCGGGGCGGTTGAGCAGGCCGGGACGGAAGCCCTCCGAATAGGTCAGGTAGAACAGCAAATCCTCATTTGGTGTCAGCGTTGCCGTCCCCTTGAAGATCGTGCCGCTCGTCGACGCAGTATCAGGCGCGCGGATGGCATTGAACACCTGCTGCGCCTGTGTCGCCGAAAGACCGGCATCCTGGATGTCTTGCAGGCTATCATTCAGATCAAAAGTCTGGCGCAGCGCTGCGCTGCAGGATCCGATAAACGTAAACGATCCATCACCATCGTACAGGTCGCTGATATCGGTCCCGAAGGCGTTTTGATCGGTTCCGCCCGAATTACAGAAGGAGCCATTGGCGCTTCCTTCCAGATCGACTTCGATATCGTAATATCGAGCGCCGAGCGTAACGGTGAGAAGATCCGGGACAATGTCAAAGCTTGCCTCGCCGAAGAAGCCGAATTGCTCATCTGTCCGGCGCACGTCGTTGCGAAAGATCGTTTCGGCCGGGAACGGGCCCGGATCGGAAACGAAACCGCTCATCTGCGGGAAGTTGGGAGCAAACGGCCCGAACGGCTGCGCGATAACGTTACCCGGATAGGCAAAGTCAACGCGCTCTTCGAGCGAGAGATCGGAATAGAACCCGCCGCCCTGAAAACGCAGACGCCAATCATCAGGTGTGCTGAAACGCAGTTCCTGAGTGAAAACTTCGGTCTTGCTGAACGAATTCACATAGAGGTTCGGCGCCTGACAAGTCCCGCTTGGCGCTGCAGCGCCCGGATAGGTCACCGAACCATCGCAGATGTAATACGGCAGGTATTGGCCGACGAACAGATAGTCTGTGTAGTCTGCGCGCTGCGTGCTTTCACGGTCGGTATAAGCACCCGTGTAAACCACATCCAGCATCGCGAGACGCCCTTCGACAGTCCAGCTTGTGTTCGAGAAATCGTCTTCGAGCCGGTCTTCTTCAAAGCGCTCTATTTCGAGGTCATCAAGGCCGCCAAGCTCCGGATCAGCGAAAAACACGCCGTCTGACTCAAGGCTTTGGCGCTGGTGCGAAACGCTTACTGTCCAATCTGGCGTAACTTCCCAAAGGCCCGAAACACGGAAGCCTGCATATTGGGTATCGTTGAAATCATCCTGAGCGATGCCAGCGTTGTCAGCCTGCAGGAACGTGACATTGGAAAGGTCCGCGCCGGCCTGGAAACCGCCGCGATTGGCGTTCACGGGCAGGCCATTCGAACGAACCGTACCCGATGGGCGGAAACGCCCACTTTCCGTCAAATCGCGAGTGCCGGGGACATTGTCGATGTAGCCGCCCTGATCATCGAGATACACGACACCGCGAAGTGCAAAGGTATCGGTAACGGGCACATTGACCATCACCTCGCCTTTGTAACTGCTCTCGCCGCCCTTGGTGAAGGACACTCCGGCGGAGAACGAAGCGTCAAAACCGGACAGGCTCGGCTTGTTGGTAATAAGACGCACGACGCCTGCTTGCGAGCTTGCGCCAAACAACGTGCCTTGCGGACCCGAAAGCACTTCAATCCGCTCAAGGTCGGCGGCATAAACATCGAGGTTGCGGCCCGGCTGCGCAAGCGGCTGATCATTCAGATACAGCGCCACGTTCGGTGCAAGGCCGGCGACACCGGCAACCGTGATGTTCGGCGTCGTCGATGCAAGACCGCGGATGTAGATTGTGCTTTGGCCGGGGCCATTGCCACCGGCAGTCACGGTAGGCAGCTGTTCTAGGTAGTCTTCGAAAGTGTCGATGTTCAGTTCTTCGAGCTGCTCCGCACCGATTGCGGCAACGGAAACCGGAACATCCTGGAGATCTTCAGACCGCTTTTGAGCGGTAACGACGATGGTTTTGACCCCGCCGCGTTGCTCTGGCTGAGCGGCTTGCGACTGGGCACCATTGTCCTGCGCGGCGACAGGTGACGTGAGTGCGACTGCTAGCGCGCCTATTGACGCGCCGCCTGTGAGTTTTCTCATTGTGATTAGCCCCTTGTGACTCTTTCGGGCGAAATTCACCGCGACCCCGCAGTGATTTTCAAGAAATGGACGCAAAAGATAAACTTTGCGCTCAATTAGGTTCCCGCTAACAGGCCGACACTACCAGAATCCACCACCACACCCCCAATTTTCGAAATCTATTGGGCAGCTGTTGCATTATCACAACACGCGTAAATATTTGAGCGGTATTCAAATATATATTCAGTCTTATCCGCTTTTTCTTTGAGGTTTCGAAACTTCTACAGAGCTATACTTTAAGTATTCGCAAATATTTGCAAATATTGCCAAGTCTGATTTAATTTTGACTTGAACTCAGCGAAGTCGCGTAAGGAAAGTTTAGTTGGAGGATACTTTTCCATCCCACTCCTCGCACCCGAGTGCGGTAGTGGGGATGCCGTGACGCTGGCGGAGAAGGTCGTAGGCAACTGCCTTAATGATCGCGACTGCCATCGCCAGAACGACGATCGAAAACGGCAATGCGCCGATAATCATGGTGATGCGAATGGCGTCAATTCCCCCGAGAATGAGCATCGAGCCCACTACGAAAGCCAATGCCAGACCCCAGAAGATGATATGATAGCGCCGTGAGCCCTCGTCATCCCCTGCGCCGTTGATCGTATTGACGATAAGGATCGCACTGTCCGCCGAGGTAACAAGATATGTCATCAGCAGAACAACAACGAGGCCGGACACGACAATGGCCAAGGCCGGATCAAGCAGGACCGCAAGCGTCGCGTAAAGCTGGTCCGAAATGTTTGTTCCGATGATTGCCCCGCCTGCCGAACCGTTCAGTTCGAGATCGATCGCTGTGCCGCCGACAAATGCCATCCAGACAAAACACATCACTGAGGGAACCAGCGCGACGCCCAAGACATATTCGCGGATCGTGCGGCCGCGCGAAATCCGCGCAATGAACATCCCCACAAACGGCGCGAAAGCGATCCACCATGCCCAGTAAAACACCGACCAGTCGAGTTGCCACTGCGTAAGCGCGCCTCCAGCTTCGCTCGCTTCAAAAAGTGTGAGCGAGTTGACCGGAAGCGTCACAACATAATCCCAGATGCCGACGCCCAGAAGCTGAAGTCCGTAAAGGCCGGAACCGGCAACTGCAAACAGTGCCAGAAGTGCGACGGACAAGACCATATTGATGTTGGAGAGCCATTTGATCCCGCGTCCTACGCCTGAAAGCGCACTCAATGTCGACGCTCCCACCAGGATCAATAAAGCCGCGACAATAGCCAAAGGTGTTGCCGCGCCATCGGCACCAAGCAGCCATTCACCAAAACCGATCCTGTGCAAGCCCGAAACAAACTGCTGCACGCCAAGCCCCATTGTCACCGCCACTCCAAGGATGGTGGCAACCACCGCGACTATGTCGACGACATGACCGAAAACCCCGGACATCGCTTTGCCGAAAAGCGGCGTCAGACTTGATCTGATGGTGAGCGGCAAATCCCGCCGATGTGACACGTAAGCTATCGCAAGCCCAACCAGCGCATAGGTGCACCAGGCACCAAAACCCCAATGCAGGAAGGTCCACATATATGCCGGACGAACTGCTTCAGCCGACAGCGCTGCGACCTCTCCCCGAATGATGTCAGGATTGTTCGCGAAGTGCGCGAGCGGCTCGCCCGTCGAATATGTTAGCATGCCTATGCCAATCCCCGCACCAAACAGCATAGAAACCCAAGAGAACCGGGAGAATTCCGGGCTTTCATCAGGCCCGCCAAGTCGCAAACGCCCGGTGGCCGGCCACAACGCCAGAGCTGCGCAAACTACAATCAGCACAGCAACTAGGTAGACATACCATCCGCTGAAACTGGCGATAATTGTTGAATTGGCGACCTGAAGCGTTTCCATCGCGCGGACAGGGAAAAAAATTGCCCACATGATGATAAGCGACACGATAATCTTGGCCGGGATCGCGACCGCACGGCTAAAGCCATTGTAGAAGCCGCGATCATGCGTACCGATATGCAGGTCGACCATCGGTGGTTCGATTGGAAGGTCAGTTGCAGAATTTGCTTCAGCGCTGTCGCTGTTCATAATCTGATTATCTCGGATTGTTTGCGGCCGGAAAGGCATGGAAAATGCCACTCAATATGCAACGGGCAATCCATGCGGATTGCTTTTCGCAGCGGCGGCATTGTTGTGATCCGAGAGAGGGTAGCGCCCTCACCCAACATTGCAACCCCGCCGCCGGCTTGTAGGTTTTGGCTCTTGCAACCTGGTATATTTCAGCTGATACCATGAGAGATAATTCGCAGAAATTTTATTGGTCGCGCTGTTTTTAAGGGGGGAGAAGCACATGGCCGTTTCCGAACACGTAGACTTGAGTCAATTCATGGAGGGCGTCAAGAAACGCAATCCTGGTCAGCCTGAATTTGTTCAGGCAGTTCACGAAGTTGCTCAGGACATTTACGACTTCATCGAAGACAAGGTTGAATATCACGAAGCGCAAATCCTGCGTCGCATCGCCGAGCCCGACCGGATCGTTTCGTTCCGCGTCTGCTGGGAAGATGACAATCACAACATCCGCGTTCAGCGCGGCTGGCGTGTCCAGAACAACAACGCGATCGGTCCTTACAAAGGTGGCATCCGCTTTCACCCAAGCGTGACCGAAAGCGTACTGAAGTTCCTAGCATTTGAGCAGACCTTCAAGAACTCGCTCACTGGTCTGCCTATGGGCGGCGGCAAAGGCGGCGCCAACTTCAATCCACGTGGCAAATCTGACGCGGAAGTCATGCGCTTTTGCCAGAGCTTTATGACCGAACTGTACCGGCATATCGGCCCTGATACGGACGTCCCGGCGGGCGACATCGGCGTTGGCGGGCGCGAAATCGGATATATGTTCGGTCAGTACAAGCGTATTACCAATCGCTGGGAAGGTGTTTTGACCGGCAAGGGTCAAGAATATGGCGGCTCCCAAATGCGGCCAGAGGCGACCGGCTATGGCGCGGTCTATTTCCTGCAGAACATGCTTAAGCATCAGGGCAAGGATGTCGAAGGTCATTCGGCGGTTATCTCTGGTTCGGGCAATGTTGCGACGCACGCTGCCGAAAAAATCACTCAGCTTGGCGGCAAGGTTCTGACGCTGTCGGATTCAGGTGGCTTCATCCACGATCCTGATGGAATCAATCAGGAAAAGATCGATTGGGTTAAGCATCTCAAGACGGTCAAGCGCGGCCGGATCAGCGAGTATGTCGATGAGTTCAAAGGTGCGGAATATCATGAAGGCAATCGCCCTTGGGGCATTGCATGTGATCTTGCACTGCCTTGCGCGACACAAAACGAACTAAACGAAGACGAGGCAAAAACCCTTGTCAGCAATGGTTGCAAAGGTGTGTCGGAAGGCGCCAACATGCCTACTACTCTGGAAGGCGTAAAAGTCTTCCACGACGCAAAAATCCTTTATGGACCAGGTAAGGCGGCAAATGCTGGCGGTGTTGCGGTATCTGGCCTGGAGATGAGCCAGAACTCTGAACGCATCAGCTGGAACCACGAGCGCCTCGGCGAGATGCTGACGGAGCTGATGGAAGGCATTCACGGCAAATGCGTTGAATATGGAGATCAGGGCGACGGCTATGTCGACTATGTGAAGGGCGCGAATATTGCGGGCTTCAAGAAGGTCGCTGACGCAATGCTGGCGTTTGGCGTCGTCTAACTAATTTCGAGCCAACGGCGGGGGGACGGTCACTAGCTGAGCCGTCCCTCCAATTCGTTGCATCATTGCGATCCTATTGTACGCCGAGCGCTTGCGCCTGACGGCGCAGCTCCTCAGCTTCACCCGGATTTGCAGCAATCGCAGCGTCAAGCGCAGCCTTTGCTTTGCCCGGCTCGCCCAGCGTCATTCTGCTGCGCATCAGCATGACCCAACCATCAAGATTCTGAGGCTCGGTCTGAAGACGAGCCTCTAACTGGGCGACCATTCCCTCTGCCATCGTACGCTGTTCTCCCGGAGGGATTGAGCCAGCCGCGGCAATTTCCGCAGCGTTCGGGCCGCGTACGGCCGCGTTTGCAGGTGCGCCCGCAGGCATCCGGCCATCCATGACCGCAGCAAGGCGTTTTTCCACGTCAATGTCATTGATCGCACCAACTTGCTCGATCGTACGCACCAGGTTCTCCTCCCACGGTGCACCGGCTGGAGTATCGGCAAGCAAATCGAGCCAGCCGGAAATCGCGCCGGACGGATCGCCGTCCAGATCCTTTCTGACAGCCATGAAATAGCGCGCGCGCGGATCATCCGGATCAAGCTCGAGCGCCCGCTCGAATGCCTTCAAGGCTGAATCCGGCAGCGGATCAGCCGCAGCCTGCGCGCTGTCACTGGCCATGACGCGCGCTTCACCCAGCGCTGACCAAAGAAAACCTTTGCCCGGATCGATTTCAGTCGCGCGCTCATAAGCCGCAGCTGCATCAGCAAATTCGCCGCGTTCGAAATGCGCAAAGGCGAGATCGTTCCACGGGCCTATCTCTCCCGCCGATGCTTCAGCGCGCTGTTTGAGCTCTTCTATAGAGGCAGGAGCTACTATCTCGGCAGCGTCATCTGGGCCGCCCCCGCCCGCATCCATGACGTTGTATGCCACCGAGCCGGCGGCCAGGAGCGCAGCCGCTCCCAACAACACCCAACCCGCTTTCGATCCGCCAGCATCTGGTGCCTCAGCATCCAGATTGTCGGTTTTCTCCAATGAACCCATAACCTGACCAGCTAGCATCACGGGATAACTTGAGCAATTCACTCTGGCATCTGAGCCACATTTCCGTATGGTGGTGCAGGGTGTTAATCTATCCAGAGGGGGGGATAGATTGTCGGACTTATGCAAAGTAGCCATCGTTGGCTCTGGACCTGCGGGTTTAAGCGCAGCTGCGCGGGCAGCGGCTCTGGGTATGAGCCACGTTCTGCTAGAAAAGACCGATCACCTTTCAGACACCATTTTCAAATACCAGAAGGGCAAGCACGTGATGGCGACGCCCTCCAATCTGGTGCTGCGCAGCGATTTTGATTTTGACGCGGGAAAGCGCGAAACCATTCTCGGCATCTGGGACGATCAGGCCGCTGGCCAGAACGTCAATGTCAAATACAATGCCGAAGTCGCAAAAGTGGAAGGCGAGAAGGGCAATTTCACGATCGAGTTGAAGAATGGGGAAACCGTCAGGGCCGAGGCGATAGTTCTCGCCATTGGCACTCAGGGTAACCCCAACATGCTGCGCTGTCCCGGCGCAGAGCACCCGATGATCCAGTACCAGCTTGATGATCCTGGCGAGTATTTCGATGAGCATATCACGGTGGTCGGATCGGGAGATGCCGGGATTGAAAATGCGCTAGGTCTTGCGGCGGACGATGCGCAGCGGAATACTGTGACGATACTGAATCGGCGAGACAGTTTTGCACGCGCAAAGGCGGCAAACGTAGCTCTGCTAGAGGAAGCCGAACAGGAAGGCCGCATCAGTGTCCGCCGCGAAACCAACCCCGCAGAGGTAAAAGATGGCGAGCTGGTCCTTGACACGCGCGATGGTCAGGAAACGATCAGATGCGACCGTATCATTGCCCGCACCGGGTCGCAGCCGCCTCGCGGTTTCGTTGAAGCTATGGGCATTGAATTCACGAGCGAGGAAAGAAGCGCCTTTCCCAAACTGACCCCGGCTTTTGAAACCACCAAGCCCGGGATTCATGTGATCGGCGCCCTCGCCGGCTATCCGCTGATCAAACACTGTATGAACCAGGGTTACGACGTCATCGAATTCCTGAATGGAAACGAAGATCTAAAGCCCGCTGACGAGCCTATCTTAAAAGAAAAGTTCGCGGTTCTTCCCGGCAACCACGATGTGGAGCACTGGCTCGATATATTCGGCAGCAATGTCCAAATTCTTGAAGAGCTTTCACCGCTCCAGCTACGCGAATTGATGCTGGACAGCACGGTTCACGCCTACAATTCCGGAGACGTGATCTTCGCTCGTAATGAGCCGGGATCATCAATGTTCGCCATCGCCCAGGGCAACGTTGCTGTCGAGGTGAACCCCGATGATGCTTCGGTTACTGTGCCGATTGAGCAAGGCTCAATCTTTGGCGAGGTCGGTTTGATCTCAGGTCGCCGCCGAGGGGCCACCATTCGCGCGGACGGGCCTGTTGTGGCTATTGAGCTTTCGCGCACCGCAGCCTTGAAACTGATCGCTACATCGCCAGGCGCCGCGCGCGCGGTGAACCGCATCGCTGTGGAGCGCCAGCTTTTGCAAATGTTCGGATCCGGTCTGACTGCACAGGATATCGCCCCGCTTGTCGAAGCGTCGGAAGTGATGGAAATAAAGGCGGGTCAGAAAATTATCGAGGAAGGTGCTGACGACAAGGATGTCTTTATCATCCGGCGCGGCTCCATGATCGTGGAAAAGAATATCGGCGGCAGGCCTGTCTTCCTCTCTTACCTGCCCGCAGGCTCTTATGTGGGCGAAATGGCTGTGATCGACGGTTCAGCGCGGACTGCCACGGTCAAAGCCGCGATTAAGGCCGAAGTCATTCGCCTGCCAGGTGAAGAGTTCATGAGACTACTCGACGCCAAACCCCGAATCAGAGAGAAAGCCTTGGCCGACATGGCCGGCCGCCGCGAACTCAATGCCTTTATCGAAAGCCGCAAAGGCGAATTTGACGGCGCGGTTGATATGTATTCCGAGACTGCAGCTTTTCTGGTTGATCAGGGTCTTGGCGAAGCAACCGATGTCCTTTTGATCGACGAAAAGCTCTGCATCGGCTGCGACAATTGCGAAAAGGCCTGCGCCGACGCTCACGAAGGTCTTTCGAGGCTCGATCGCGAAGCGGGCAAGTCCTACGCGCACCTGCACGTTCCAACATCCTGCCGCCACTGCGAGCATCCACATTGCATGGCCGATTGCCCTCCAAACGCCATCAAGCGCGGCCCGGATGGCGAAGTGTTCATCGACGAAACCTGTATCGGGTGCGGCAACTGCCAGCGCAATTGCCCCTATGGTGTTATCCGCATGGACGCGAAACCGCCGAAGAAGCCGTCACTGCTGTCATGGCTGTTCTTTGGCAGCGGCCCGGGCCCAGGCGAAGCGTCCTATTCATGGCGAAAAGAGAATGGCGATCCTGAGCAGCCGAAGCAGGCAATCAAGTGCGACATGTGCTCCGGAATCGAAGGCGGTCCCGCCTGCGTGCGCGCCTGCCCGACAGGCGCCGCTATCCGCGTTTCGCCAGACAAGTTCCTGACCTTCACCAAGATCACAGAGGATGTTGAGTGATGGCCAGCAAAGCGCAGAACAAGTTTCAGCAGGATGAGCAGCGCCGCAACGCCGATCACGTCAGCTTCTTAAAGCATCGCAACTGGCGCTGGCTGAAGGTTGCGGCAATTCTAACGGTTATCCTTAGCCTCGGATACGCGTTGATTGATCAGGAACCGCGGCCGAATGGCGGTAGCTGGTATGGATACACGCTCGGCACAATCGGTCTGCTTTTGATTGTTTGGCTGTCATTGCTGGGTATTCGCAAGCGGCGCCCCACGCCGGGCAGCTGGAGCCTGAAAAACTGGACCAGCGCGCATGTCTGGCTTGGCCTGTCGCTTACCGTGATAGGTACGCTGCACACGGGATTTCAGATCGGCTGGAACGTCCATACGCTGGCGTATGTTCTGATGCTGCTGGTCATTGTCACCGGCATCTATGGCATCTGGGCCTATGCTACCCTGCCTGCCGGTCTGAGCTCGAATCGCAAAGAAATGACCCGTAGCGATATGATCGAGGCACTGACCGCAATCGATCGTCAGCTCGAAAGCGCAGCTCAACCGCTCGATCGGCAACAGTCCGATCTTGTCATCGCCGCGCTTGGCCAAAATGTCTTTTATGGCGGCGCCCTGGGTAGGCTAACGGGATCGTATCCGGGCTGCGCAACGAACAGGGCGCTGAAGAATATGCCAATGGGCAGGTCCGGCGAGGAGGCAGAAGATCGCGTTACGAACTTGCTGACCCGCCGCGCAGATCAGCTCGGTCAAATCCGCCGCCATTTGCGCATACGCGCGCTTCTTGAAGTTTGGCTGTTCATCCATATCCCGGCGACGATTGCGCTGCTCGCCGCTCTTCTGGCGCACGTGATTAGCGTGTTTTATTATTGGTGAGGGCTGAGCGATGGCGTTTCTGATCCGCACCGTAGACCACACTTCCTCCGGGAAGGAAATTGTTCGCGACCGTACGATTCCAAAAACAGATGTGAGCATCGGGCGGGCTGCGGAAAACGATATTCATTTGCCAGACCTCGCGGTTGAGCAACATCACATCACTGTACACTCAGCTTCGGATAGCTCTCTTTCCATCGAGGCTGTGGGAACGCTGGGCTTCAGCCTTGATGGTAAAACAGAAACCAGCGCGCAGATTGCGCCCGGCGCTGGCGGAGAGCTTGAAGTCGGCTCATCCCGTCTCACCATTGAGCGCGCTGAAGATGGCGTTACGCTGATAACAATCACCCAGGTCGAAACCGAAAGCGACCGGGACATCCTGCGCGGATTTGCACTTGAGAGTGCCTTGCCAAGCAAACGCGCAATGTCGTGGATTTTTGCCGGTATCGTATTGGTCGCATTGCTCGCTATCCCGGTTGCGACCCATCTATTCCGCACTCCGGTAGAGAACGATCCTAAAGGCGAAACCCCGGGCCAGGTGGTTTTCGATTCCACATGGAGCACGGGTGAACTCAGCATGGCCCACCACAGCCTCGAAGAAAATTGCGAGGCATGTCATGCGACCCCGTTTGTTTCGGTTCAGGATACGACCTGTCTGACTTGTCACGAAGAGATCGACGATCACGCTGAAATGCCGCGCCAGGCCAAAGGCATGGCTCCGTTCAGCACCGGCGATGCGATCCAATGGTCAATCGCGCAGACACTCGGCAAGGAAGGTCCATTGGGCTGCGTCTCCTGCCACACCGAGCATGAGGGGCCGGTCAAGCTGGAGGCTGCCAGTGAGAAGTTTTGCGCTGATTGCCACGATGCGCTCGACACGAGATTGACGGACGTCGACTTTACCAACGCGAGTGATTTTGGAGAGAAGCACCCGCAATTCCGCCCGGCATTCTACACCGCCTACGGGAATGATAATCCTGACCGGGTTTCATTGGCCAACAATCCTGTAGAAATGAGCGGTCTGAAATTCCCGCATGACATTCATATGGATGAACAAGGTGGAGCCGCGCGCATGGCGATCAGTCTCGGCAAATATGGTGCCCCACTGGAATGCAGCGACTGTCACGAAGAAACCGATGATCGTATCGGGTTCAAACCCGTCGAAATGGAAGCTTCATGCGAGAGCTGCCACAGTCTTGTTTCCGGGCGATCCGGCGCCGGCTTCACCAATCTGCGCCATGGCGATATCGATGACCTGCGCGAGGATCTGATGCGGCTGGACCGAGGTCCACGCCGATCAATAGTGAACGGGCGTACACGGCCCGGTCAATTCGCGCAGGGTGGGCGATATTATTCAAACTTTGGCCGGCCAGTCGCGTCCTATCTCAGCCTGACAAATGCGCTTCGCCCTGATGGACTTTGCGGCGAATGCCACCTGCCAACAACCACCAATGGTCGCGCTGATGTCATGCCGGTAAACCTGCCAGATCGTTTTCTGCATCAGGGATATTTTGATCACGCCGCGCACGAAGACGAAAGCTGCACAGATTGCCACGCTGCTGACACATCGAAAGAAGCAATGGACCTGCTGCTTCCCGATGTCGAAAGTTGCCGCGATTGCCACCTGGGAGAGACAGCAGTGAAGACGGAAAAGATCGTACCGTCAGGCTGTGCCATGTGTCATGGATATCACACACCGACCATGCCCTGGAGGCCGGAGGATCATCAGAATGAATCCCCTGCTAACCTTATTGCAACACTGGAAAGGATAAAGCGCTGAGGATGGGTGACACCAATCCAGCGCTCCTCGTTGCGCAGATCACCGATATTCATATCGGCTTTGATCCTGATGCGGGCGAAGATGAGTTTAACTATCTCCGTTTCCTTCAGGTTCGAGATCATATCCTGGCACATGAAGTTCAGCCTGATGTTCTGATACTGTCCGGAGATCTTGCCGATGGCGGCGACCCGAACAGCTACGCAAGGCTGCGCAATGCCGTAAAAGACTTGCCATTCCCGGTCTACCCGATGACCGGGAATCACGACACGCGCAGCGTTTTGGTAAAGACATTTCCAGGCTTCGAAAACGAAGACGGTTTCGTCCAATACGCCATCGAGCTTGATGGTCTGCGGATCCTCTGCCTCGATTCACTGGACCAGGGGCGGCATGGCGGCGCATTTTGTGAGAAGCGTGCCGCGTGGGTCACGCGCGAATTGACGTCGCATCCAGATACGCCGACCATGATATTCCTCCACCATCCGCCTATCGTGGCAGGGATCGACTGGATGGACCCAAAAGCCAGCGAGCCATGGTACAAACGCTTTCATGCGACTGTATCGGGGCACAAGAACATCGTTGGCATCCAGACCGGTCATTTGCACCGGCCTGTGTTCTCCCAAGTTGAAGGCATACCGATCAGTGTGACACCAGCGGTCGCACCTGCGGTGACGCTGGATCTGCGTCCTGTTGATACCGATGTCGCTGACGAGCGCGGCATCGTCGATTCCGAACCGCCGTTCTACAGTTTGCATCGCTGGCACGGTGGATCACTTGTGACGCATATGCAGCCTGTGGGCGATTGGAAAACGCTTGCACGCTACGGCGACAATCTGAAGCCTATGATGAAGGGCCTGCTTGCTGAACGCATGTAATCACCGCTCGTGATTGACATACGCCGAAATCGAAAATCACAATTCGCTCGGCAGCAGAACGCGCGTCAACCCATTGGGGAGGACTATTCGCCGGCAAATTCGTCTTCGCGGCGACGCACCCTGCGCGGAGCCTCATCGATATCCCGGCCCATCCACGCATTCATATCGACAGTGTCGGTCACTTTCCATGGAACACCCGAACGTGTCATAAACAGCTTTTCCATTTCTGGACGCGTGAACGGTCTGGAGCCTAGCCTTCCGAAGACTGCCATTTGACCGCCTGTCTCATCAACGGCACGATCACGGTCGAGGCCTTTCGAGAGCGCAATTGCCGGCGAAGGGGTCTTCGCCCACGCAACCATCTCCGGCACTGGCTCGGGGCTAAAGCCATAGAAGTTTCTCTGGCTGTCTGGGCTGGTAAGTTGCAGCACCTTCATGCCGTTGCGACCATCTGCGACATAAGCGAACAGTGACGCATTGGTTGATGCCACAATAACATCTTCTGCATCGTTCAGTGTACCGCCCAGTGTCACCTTCTGGGTGATCTCTGGTGCTCTAGGCCGCGTTACATCGATGATTACGAGACCATCCTGCTTTCCTGCAACGTAGGCATAAGTGCGAGCGACATAAATGCGCCGTGCATCCGCAAGCGGCACGGTCCCCTCGGGCACCGCAACAGGATTGCGCATATTGGTTACGTCAAACAGCTTTACGCCATCAGAATCCGATACCCAAAGATATCGGAACTGGATCGCACTCGCTCGCGCATCTCGAAGCTCTCGGACGGCAGCCACTTTGGGATTCTTCGGGTCAGCCAGATCGACCACCACCAGACCGCGCGATGTTGTGATGAAGGCAATCTCACCGGCAAGGTGAACATGGCTCGCCCCGTTCAGCACCCCGTCCGGGTTCCAGGCATCCGTGCCATCCCCGAATTCAAACCGCTTGAACTTGTTGTTGCGGAATTCACCGTCTGCAAGGGTGTTCACATTGACCAGGATCAGCCCTTCCGATGCGTCTGTGATCACGGCGTAATTATAAATCGGCAGGAATGGCTGTTCCTGATTGATCTCGCGCATTTGCTCCGTGTTGCGCGTTGGCGCGATTGGCTGGTTGGTTGCCAAGGCCATACAGGTGGCGTTGGTTGTCTCGATATGTGTGTCATGCCCCAGTGCCGAGAATGGAGCGGTGATGATCCTTTCGGAAATGCCCTTGTTCGCAATCGAGGCAACATCATAGGCGCGGAAACCGCCCTTGCCCTCTGCGACAAACATATATTCACCGCGCAATTGCAGGCAGCCTACTCGGCCTGGTGTGCCCTCATGCACGTTCACGAATTCTTCGAACGGTTTGGTTTCACCGCTCAAATCATTGTCGAAGGCTTTGCCGCGCACCCAGTTTTTCAGCTCGCGACCGTTCTCTTCGACATGCATTCGCCAGTAATCGGGATAGGCGTATTTGTGCAGGTAAGACCCAAGCACGGCCTGCGGCTCTTCATATTCCGTCACGCGGACAGCGGAGAAACCACCTTCGAGGCCGGTCCACGCATGCATCCCGACAAAATTCACATAATTTGTACCAAGCAACAGAAGCTGCGCCATGATGGCGTTGTTATCTTCTTGTTCCGAAAGGTGACAGTCCGAGCAAGCCTTTGTTTCGGTCCCGCGAACGGTATGCGGGAAGTGCGGGGCAAAGGCTTGGCTTGAGAACCCGATCGCGCTTATTGGTGGCTGCTGCACATAGATGCGTTCGCGATTGATATTGGTCGAGCTGAGCACCAATGCAGATGAGGAGCGAACAGGGGCAGTCTGATTGCCCTTTGTCGTCTGATGCTTGCCAAGCTGGAACATCTGGTCGCGCGCAACCTGCGGGTTATATGTCGCGAAATTGCGGGTCTCACCGCCTTCGTAGCGATGCGATTTTGTTTTCCAGTTTGCCTCAATCGGGAGGTGACAACCACCGCACGAAGTTGTCCATGAAAGATGGCATGTAAAGCACGCCATCTCAGGATCCTGGTGCGCGCGGTCATTCTCCTCCACCCCGCTGCCAAATTCAAAATTGCCTGTCTCAGCGCCATATTTGCTCATCAGCTTTGCTCGCGCAGATTTCGCGTTGAACGTTGGCGCTTTCGGATCAACCGAGTCGCGGACGAGGCTGACTTCCCATTCCAGATCAGGGTCGACGATCGAACGCTGGATCAGCTTCTGATTGCCCTTCTCGTCTTCCATCCATTCGAACCGGCGCTTGCCATCGGGATTGCGGAGCAGCGCGAGATCGTGGCCTTTTGGCGGCGCAGCAGGACCGCTTGTTCGCAATGTCGGATAAGCATCGGCCGTTCCGTGACAATCCTTGCAGCCAATCTCGATCGCATTGGCGACTTCGCCGTAGATCAGCCCATTGCCGTGGCTATCCTGCTCGTAATGGCAGTCTGCACACTGCATGCCGACTTCGGCATGGATGCTCATCAGGTGGACAGCCTTGCCGGGATTAGTGCCCGGCTCGACGAACTTGCCCTCACCCTCTTTGCGCCATTTTTCCGGATCGTCATTGTCGACGATATTGCCGTCCTTATCGAGCAAATTGCCCTCGCGGTCGCGTTTGAAGATCGCGCGGAAGTTCCAGCCGTGGCCGTGGTAGTCCGCAAACTGTGTATCCTTGGCCTCCGCGTTCACGTCGTAGACGTTGCGCAGAAAATCGAGATCAGCCCATTTCCCGCGCGGCGCTGCGCCTTCCGGGTTGCGTTTGATCACCTCACGCACTTCCTCGGCTGTCGGATACGCCTGATCCTTTGGCCACATCAGCGGCGCGTCACTTTCATAATCCCACATCGTGTAACCAAGATAGGAATTCAGGAAAATGTTGGGCTGGTGCATGTGGCAATTCATGCACTGCGCTGTCGGGATCGAACGGGTAAACACGTGCTGGAGCGGGTGCCCCTTTTCCTTCATTTTTCCGTCGATCGAAAGCGTTCCATCGTCTTTCGCATCTTTATAGGCGCTCTGATCGTCAGGTCCTTTCAACGCGCCGTGCCCGCCTTTTTTCTTGTCGTAACCGCCTGCACTTTCCAGCTTATTGGCGATAGTCGGGTCGACCGTAATCGACTGCCCGTCGCGACCATATTTCGCGTAGGTCAGCGAGTGACGCGGCTCCCGGTCATTGGCGTAGACCACATGGCAGCTGGCACAGCCCGAATGGCGGTAGTCACCTGGCTGATCGTTCGTTCCCATAAACCATGTGAAGGGATCGTTGAGACGGGTCTTGTGAATGTTAAGGGCCGGGATCGCCACGCGCAGACCTGTGCCCGGTCCGCGGTTTGATTGCTTGAGATCCGGGCGGCCCGGCTCTTCGAGACGCTGAATTTGACCGGTCGGATTCGGCAGGCCGATCTCCGGGAACTGGGAGTTGATGGTTCGTCCGCCGCGTTCGAACACGCGGAACACATCACCCGGAGGGATTACGTGCCAAGTCGGCAGTGGGTACATTTCCGCAAGTGCCCCGCGTGCCTTCTGCTCTTGCGTTAGCTCTCCGCTTGGACCGGTCGGCGAGACAAGTTTCGCCGGCTTGCCGTTGCGCGTGTATGCTTCACCCAGAAGGTAGTTTTTGAAAGGCAGGATTCCGTTGTTGTAACTGGCCCCGCCCCACAGCATCGCACCGGTCGCCATAATTGACCGTTCAGCCGCTTCAATAGACTGGATGTGGCACGCCCCGCACGCTTCGCGAGCAACCCGGTAATCAGACGGGTTCACAAACTTCACGAACTCCGGTGCTTCCTTGTTGAGCAACGCATAGGAACGTTTCGGGTTCGCCGATGATGGCCAATGCCAGCTGTCAGGATATTTTGGCAGAACGTGTGCACGATCGCGAGCAGCGACGTAATCGGGATGATCGTGCGGCAGTTCGGAATTTCCGCGCACATTCGCATCACCGCCGTGACAATCAGTGCATCCGAGACGCACCGCAGGCGTCACATGCATGGTCGGCGCGTCAGTTTTGACGTGACAGGTATTGCAGCCTTCTGATTTGGCCTCCATTTGGGCGACCGACTGGTTCGCTGGGGCAGGCGCCGCAATCACGCGGCTGTAATCGCGCTTAACCGGCTTTTCCTTGTCCGCTGCCTGCGTCTCATTCGAGAACACGGCGATTCCAAGAGTCAGGATCGCCAGCATCAATGCCAGCTGCTGAAAGATCGAGGCGCGCATAAGTTTCATCAGTAGGTCAGCACCACGTTAGCCAAAATCGAATAGAAGTTCGGATCGCCACCGCGATTGTCGAACAGGTCCTGAAAACCGTCGCCCGCTATCAAGGTCGCGGCTGACAGGCGGAACACGATATTCTGGTTCGCCTTGGGCCGCCAGATTGCGGCTGCCGACAGATCGAAGCCGATCTCTTTTGGAACCGACCCTTCGTTTCGGAGCGTTTCAACCGTTGTCGTGTCTTCAAACCATAAGTGATTGGCGTTGCCCGACAGGCGGAACTCCGGGGTTAGGTCAAAGTCAAATCCGGCCCCGGCCAAGATAAGGCCCGGGTTATTGAAGTTCGACTGCCCCTGCTCTTTGGAGCTGCGCAGATTGTTCAGAATGCCATTGCGACCATTGACCGATACCGCCCGTCCGCCGCCCGCAAAAGGAATAGTCTGACGGATCCAGTAAGATGTATCGGCCCCGGCGAAGACGGGATTTTCAAAAATGGCGTCATAACCCGTTTCAGTGTCATCAAACGGATCACTGTCGCCGCTGGCGTAAGCACCGGACAAGCGAAAGCGCATCCAGTCTTTGTCGTAGGACAGCTCCACTGCCCCGAACTGAGCATTGATATCAGCGGGCTCACCGGTGAAGAAGTTGTTGCGATCCTCACCAAGCGCCCAATACGCGCTGCCAGTGATGTTGATACGGCCAATGCGACCGTCAACGTTATAGCCCAGATAGAACACATCGTAATCGCGCCCGCGCAGATCGCCCAGCAATGCCGGGCGAACGGGAAAGCCGTTGTCATCGATTTCGATGTCGTCGGCCTCGCGATTGCGGTTGTAGGCAAACGTAATCTGACTGGTCAGTGCCGGGATCAGGAAATCCTGACGATATGCGTTTGCAATAAACACAAAGTCGTCGCGAGGGCTCTGAACGACCGAATTCAGACCGCTATTGGTATCCTTTTCCAACCGCCAGAACGCGCCGAGATTGAACTGGAATCGGTTGTTATCCCGGTTTCCAAACAAGCGCACGCCGAGCTGCTGATCGTTGAATAGGAAACCGCGAAAGTCAGACTGGAATGGTTGAATTCCGGCACGAATAGAGATGAAATCGAACCGGTCATTGTCGAACTGCGTAAAATGGTAATCGACGAATGCTTCCTGTACACCGAGAAACTGGTCCAGGCGGTCGCTTCCCTTCGATGGTTCGACGAACAGAACGCGCCGTTCGGGCACATCGACATAGTTGATGTTGTAGGCAAGGGTCAGCCGGTATTCGACGCTTGGCGGCTTATATGCGGTGCTGCCCTTGAGCAGCGCTGCGCCGACAATGAATGTCTGCGACAGCACGGTCGAAAAATCATCGCCGAACACATCGAGCCGGTCCGGGTCTTCCGTGGTTTGGATACCGACCGGAATCGGAAAAGTGCGCGGCTCGTAGACGGTGTCGCTGATGGCGTTAAGGACGAAGAACCAATCATCGCCCTTGATCGGCAGCCACGGCACCTTGTCAGGGTTGATTGGACGGTCGCCCTTGTAGGTGTTCTGATTGTACGGATCGAGGATGTCTTCCTTTACCAAACCAAGGTCCTCAATCAGTCGCCAGCGATCTGGGATGGGCACTTGATCGGTCGGAAAAGCTTCAGGCGGCGGGGCTCGAATTGCGCCCTCGTTCTTCTGCTCTATCTTGTCAGGCAACGGCGCGTTGAAACCCGGGCGTTCCCGGCCGTCAATAATCTCCGGATTGACTGGCGGTGCGTCTTTTTCCCATTCAGGCTTTTCGCCGTCGGGGGCATCCGGATTTGTGTCCACCTGCCCCTGCTGAGCTGGAGGCGGTGGCGGTGGCGGCTCCTGCGAAGGCTGCACCAGGAATACGAAGGGGAGGATATTGAATTCCATCCCTAGAGACCTTCGCAAACGTTCTGGTCGGGAGTGTCGAGGAATGGCGCGAACGGACAATTCACATAACGCAGGCGCACTTGCCGCGAACCGACTTGCACAATGATACGGTCAGCACGAATATCCGCCGGTGCATTGCCGATCCCACCGACCGATTGGCCCGCATTGTGCAGACCAAGAAACGAAATCATATCGTCCTGATCGATCCCGTCGCCTGAAACCCCTATACCGCCAACCAATTGATTGCCGCGATAGACAGGGACCGAACCCGGAAATATCTGGATGCCGTTATCCAGACGGCTCTCACCCGGATTTATTTGCGGGAGTGTTGTGCAATTTGCGGGGGTATCGGCGTTTGCTCCCTGCACAAAGCCGAGGTGCTGCCCGACATTTCCGATGATAAGTGCACTTTGCAGCCCTGTTGAGAACGGGTTGAACTGCTGGATCGGGCGAGAAAGAGGACCGTGGGGCGTGCCCACTTCGCCATCCGGAAAATATGGCCGGGATAGATTGCCGCCCGATCTGTCTGCAAAGGCGAATGCTCCGGTCAGCGCGTTTTGATCGCCCAGAAAATCACGAACCCGCTGAACAAACTGCGGGACCTCACCTTGCGCTGCCAGCAATTCATTGGCCGCGAACGCGCCCGAGAAAAAGCTCGCCGTGCGCGCTTTTTGCAGGCTCACGTCAGTCCCGAAGATCGGAGCATCGGGCGAGCGGACGATGCCTAGAACCCGGCCGCGTGTATCCACGAGACTGATTGTCACCTGGGCGCGGCTATCCAACGGCTGCCGTATCTGAGCGCGGGCACGGCTCATCACGGTAAATGCTTCTTCGAGAATCGTGCGCGCTTCGTCTGCAGAAATTGGCGCCGCAATATCGGCGCCATCTGTACCGGCGCGCACAGGAAAGCGGTTTACGCCTGCACCGTTCGACAAAACAAACGCATCTGAAATCGCAAACTCGGCTGCTCGTGTCGGCCTGATACCCGATGCCTCCGAGCCATAGACAGTGCCAGCTGAAAGGCTCGTTCCCGGGTGATAGCCGTTCACGGCTATCAGACCGCCTGCCGTGCCAGCGAAGCTCGCACTGCTTACAGAAGCGAGCTGCGCATATGTCGCATCGGTGTACCGTAACGCGGTACCGTCAGCGAAGATTCGATCTGCGCGAATGCTCTGAGGCGCTTCGAATCCGACAGTGCCGGCTAGCGCAATAGCTTCATCAATGTCGTTATCGACATCGAGTACATTCAGATCCGCGCTGTAACGACCATCGGCCATCACACCTACTCCGCCGACGACCACGCCATTCTTGTAAAGCGGAAAACCGCCCGGATCAGCAGCAAGACCGAGCGGTGAGCGTTGCGGGCCGATCATACCATCGCTCGCCCTAGCGACGAGATCAGAGCATGGAAGCTGACTGAATTGCACGCCAAACAAAGGGCCGCTTTCCAGGCCGACTGTCGTTGGCGCAGGCGGAAAATGCTCCTGTACGATCATGCTCGCAGTGCGCGACGAGAAAGCATTGCCTCCGCTGGACAGATACGCGCCGGTTATCGCCTTGGCGATAGCGGCGGCGGTCGAAGGCACATCAAGACCCTGAGCGTCGATATTGTTTCCATCCGGCGCCGCATCGATGCGAACGGTCGCCGCAGCTCCAGGCATTTGGAACACGCCCAGGACATTTCCGACCCGGTCAACCACTGCTATGGTTGCAACATCGCCTTGCGCGGATGCTTGCGCCGCGGCCTGAGCGATCACTTGCCCTACTTCAGCGGCGCTCAGACTTTCGGCTGCTGGCACGCTGTACACGTTGCCTGCCGCAGGAGGTGGAGGCGGTGGCGGCGTGGGTGGGCCGGATCCTGTCCCGCCACCGCTGGGGGCGCTGCTTCCGCCGCCCCCGCAAGCTGCGAGCACCAAGAGCGGCGCACCTGCCAGAGTTTTCCATCCCCCCGCCATCGCTTAACGCAACCTGCCAATTGCGCCGGAGGCGGATTGGAGAGCCGAACGAAAATCAGCCGGGCGATATGTATTTGGCTCTGCGACGGCAGCATATGCCCGGTTGATATTGGCGCGAATTCCAGCCGCAGCGCCAACCGAAACGCGTCCATCTTTGACCAGTGCGTTGAGCAAAGTGTCGATCGCCATGACAGCCTGCACAGAGCCAGCATAGTCGGTAAAGCGCGCTGAGGTGGCCTTGTTCGAAATAATTCCGATCACCTCGAATGCATCAGCGTTGCCGTAAGCGCGCTGATTTAGCGCATTGGAAAGTGTTCCAGCCCGGCGCGATAGAACCTGAGCCGCAGCCCGAGCATCTCCGCCGCCCTTCCCCATGGCGCGGTGAAAATCACGGCTGGCAGCTCGAAAACCTTCGGCTTGCGCAGGAACGAGCGCGCCAGCGACCGCAGAAAGCATGATAATATTTTCGTCATTGAAGGGCGGGCTACCAAACGGAACCGGACGACCAGGATTGGTTTCGAAAGTCAGCTTCCGCTGTTGCGCGTCGGTAATCGTGCGGTGACAACTATGACAGTCATAGAAATAGAATTGCGGGAATGCCCCTTCCATTCCGAACCTGGGTTCCGAGAAAAGACTGGTTGCCCTTCGCACAGCCTCTGCCTGGCCAACCGCCCAGAACCGAACTGCATTTGGACGGCCTTTGCGCGCTGCATAATCCGCGTCGACATCGTGATGCTGCTGGAGCGCGCTAAACAGATCGAGCTCAAACGAAACACGGGGATGACCAGCCGCCATCATTGAGTGCGTGACGAATTGCCCTGGCTTGCTGGAGCCGTAATGGCAATCGAGACAAACACTTGCTCTGGCCTGAGGGTTTTCAAGCGGTGTCAGGCCATTGGCAACGTTTGAACCATGAGTGGCAGGCCGCGCATAGTGGGCCGCAAGCCATTCACCTGAGGGGCCGTGGCAGCTTTCGCACCCGACACCATCCGCTGTCTGAAAGCGGTCGCCCCTCTGCGAGGCCGGGACAAAGGTGGCATGGCATCCCAGGCACTCTGGAGCCTCTGTCGCTTTTCCAAGGCCAAGGCTGCTGGCAATCTGCTGCCCGCGCCGACCCGCTAAAACTGCGAAGGCCCTGCTGTGTGCACCACTCGGCGACGAACGCTCTTGCCAGGTAGCAATCTCGTCTTGACGGACGACTGAACCGTTCCCTTCGGCGCGGCCATGACAGGTGGAACCGGCACAGCTTGCCACGCCTTCAAAGGTGTTGGAATTCGCAGTCGTCGCCGGGAAAGCAATCAACAGGCTAAGCGCGGCTGCGATGCGAAAGACCAGCCCGGACGTGGGCCAGTCAAAGCCAGCGCTCCAATTCCAATTCGCCTTTGGTCCCGTCATCTCTTTCCCCCCAGCGAGATGCGTCAATCCTATTGGAATTCAGCACCTGATGGCGCCGTCTTCCTGCGGTGACAGGCCTGCATGATAGCCACATGAACACCGCGATGCTTGTATAGTCCCGTCAAGCCGCGTCATAAAAAGCCCGACTCTCATCGTTAATGCAACCCCCTATTCTCATCCCAAGGGTCGCGGCGGAATGCAACAGTTGGTACAACCTCATCCTCAACAGCGCTGTCTCCCGACTTGCGAAGCTATGGGTTCACGCCTGGAATTTTACAAATTTTGCTTGAGTTTATCCGCCATTCGGCAAAGCTTGCGTCAAAAGAGGCAAATGGGGGCGCATGATCGAGATGATCATTCCGAGAGGAAATGACGGTTTTTTCCATCCAGATAGCGAAGAGCAGATCATTCACCTGATCGAATTCGCTCGGAAGGCGGAAAAGAAGGTTCGCGCAAGAGGCGCCACACATTCTGTCGCTTGGAGCATCTACACCAATCCGGCGGGCGGCAGACCTTTTAACCAGACACTCGAGCAATCCCCGCCAGACGGGGACGACATCAATATCGCATTCGACAAAATGCGCGCCCTGACTTGGGTGAATGAAGCAGCGGGAATTGTCGAAGCCGAACCGGGAATAAACCTGGGATATGATCCAGGAGATCCCTTCGGTGTTTCAACGCTGGAGAATAGCTTTCTTCACCAGATCTTCGAGAAAGGCTGGGCAGTTGATGTTCTTGGCGGGATAACACATCAGACGGTAGCGGGCTTCACGTTGACAGGCTCTGCCGGCGGTTCAGTTCAGTATGGATGGGATGGAATGATCGCCTTCCGCATCATCGATGGGAACGGTAATGCGGAATGGATCGAAAAAGATCATCCCGACTTCAATGCTGTTTCTACTTCGATGGGATTGCTTGGTGTGATCACCAGGATCCGTTTTCAACTGGTCCCCATGTACAATATCAAAGGCACTGAAATTACCACCACAACCAGTGGCTCAGGAGTTCCCGTGGACCTGTTTGGAACAGGAAACTCGGACAAGCCATCACTGGAACAATATCTGAAAGCCACGCCTTACACCCGGATAGTCTGGTGGCCACAGAAAGGGGTAGAACGGATACAGATATGGCAGGCAAAGCGCGTTGACCACTCTGACAAAGGGCTGAAACCTTATCTGCAGTTCACACCGGATTTAGGTGGACAGACTTTGCAAATACTGGGCAGCATGACATTCATCTTGCTGGGCAACACCAACCCGTTTCGCGAACTTCGCCTGATCGCTCGCAACATCCCGCACTATATGTCCAACCTGTGGAGGCTTGCCCGTGGCTGGGTACAGCGCATTTTTTACCTGATGCTGGGAGCGCTTGTGAGTGCGCTCACCTTGGCTGTCGGGACTTTCTTTGCTGTCTTGCAAGGTCTCGCGCGGGCGATTTTCCCGACGCTTCTCTCATTGTTCCAACCTCTGACCAAGCCTGGGCAGGAAACGCGTTTTCATGATTATTACTGGCGCAGCTTATGCATGGACAACACTGTTGATGATGTTTTCCTTGGCACCGAGTTCACCGAAATATGGGTGCCCATCGGTGAAGCGCGAAGAGTGATGAACCTATACCAAAGCATGTTTGAAACCGATGGCCCTACTGCAACGGGGTATTTCTCGACAGAGGTATACGCCGGTCCTCCGAGCTCCGCCTGGATGCATCCGGGATATACCGATGGACAGGATGCCTACAAAGATGGGTCAGTCAGGTTCGATGTGTACTGGTTTCGGGCTAACAAAGAGACACCAAATATTGATGAGGGCTTTTTCGGGCAATATTGGAACCTCCTGAAGGAAAACGGTGTGCCGTTCCGCCTGCATTGGGGAAAATTCGTGCCCCGTTATGATTTCCCCCAATGGGCAGTGCATTACCGCGAAAACCTGCCTCGTTTTGACGATTTTCTGGCCGTTCGACAGCGACGCGATCCCGATGGCATTTTTTTCACGCGGTATTGGCGCGAACGCCTGACTGGCGGCGTATAATCAAGGTGGCGAGATGAAGAACCTATTTGCAATCCTTTGCGGCATTTCGGCGAGCAGCCTTTCGTTTCCGGCTCTAGCCGGTCCTGTTCCTACCGCAGTGTTGCCGATGACGGAGATCGAAGAGACCCGACCTGCCATGCCGGCGCTTCTGCCGATGCGTGAGCGCGCAGCACTGGTCGACCGCATCCTGAAACAGCGTTTCGAGACGATCATCCCAAAGATCATGCGGGAACAGGGCGTGGATATGTGGGTCCTGATGGCACGCGAATACTTCGAGGAGCCTGTTATCGCCTCGATGCTCAATGGTGATGAGTTCAGCGCCAGACGCCGCACAATTCTCATTTTTCATGACCCCGGCGAAGGCAGGGAAATTGAACGGTTGACGGTGAGCCGGTACGGGCTCGGAGACTTCTTTGAGGTTGTTTGGGATCCAGCAGAACAGCCGGATCAATGGCAAGCTGTCGCCGATTTGATAGCAGACCGCGATCCGAAATCGATTGCTATCAATTATTCGGACACATCGGCGTTCGGTGATGGAATGACCCTTAGCCAGTATCGGTTGATGTCAGACCGGCTCGACCCTGAACATCGCGCGCGGATTGTATCTGGCGAAACGCTGGCCATACGCTGGCTCGAAGAACGTGTGCCCCTAGAGCTTGAAATCTATCCGGGAATAGTGCGCATCGCTCACTCGCTCATCGGTCGCGCGTTCTCTCGCGATGTAATCACTCCCGGAGAAACGACTGCCGCAGATGTGCAGTGGTGGTATCGCGAAGAGCTCGCACGCAATGGTCTTCAGCCGTGGTTCCACCCTTCCGTCGCAATCCAACGTGAGGGCGCCGAAGGTATGCTTTATGGAGATGAGCCGATCCAGCCAGGCGATCTGCTGTGGACGGATTTCGGCATTACCTATCTGCGCCTCAATACCGATACGCAGCATCTTGCCTATGTTTTGAAGCCCGGTGAGACCAAAGCACCGGCCGGTCTGGTGCAGGGCCTCGCGAACACCAACCGAGTTGGAACTATTTTGACAGAGAGCTTTGTTGCAGGCGAGGCTGGCAACACAATACTCGCGCGGGCAAGGGTCCGGGCAATTGCAGAAGGCTTTGAACCTTCGATCTATTCGCACCCCATCGGCCTTCATGGTCACGGCGCAGGCACAGCCATCGGTTTCTGGGACAATCAGAACGCTGATCCGCGCGGCGAGTATCCCGTGCACGCAGGAACGACATGGTCGATTGAGTTTACGACTTACAGCGCCGTACCCGAATGGGGCGGACAGCGCGTCGATTTCCGATCTGAAGAAGATGCCTATTTTGACGGCGAAACCGTTCGCTATCTGGACGGGCGACAGACGGAGCTGACGCTGATTCCATCAGATTAGGTTGCGAATGATCTATCCGGCGAGGCGATCTGCCATTTGGTTGATCTGTGTCATACAGCCGGCTGCCACGAGCGCTTCGGCCAGCTGATCAGCCTGAGTGTATTCCTGATCGAGCTTGGCAAAGGTGATGGTAACTTGCGCCTCGCCCTGCCCGGGTCCGGTCACCGAATACGGTGTGCCTGTCGTAATACTCAGGATCGCTGGATCCAGCGGCGCAACGCTTTCACTTTCGTCAAATGTCACATCAACAGACGCCCCACTGTTGCCGTCAGCGACATTGTAGGTTGCAATACCTTCGGTCGAAGGACGCCACAAACGAACCTCGGTTGTGTCTGTCAGACAGATTGTGCCGCTTTGTGTAACGTCAACATACCAAAGATTGGGATTCGTTGGCTTAGACGCCGCGCCTGTGCCGCGCACTGCTCCGGTGCGAACGCGATTTGCGTTACGCGTTCGGGTCAAGGCAGCAAACCGTGCACGGGTCGCCTTGGGCTTGTCGCCGACCTTAAATGAACCGGCACCCTTCATAACCTTTGTGCCTTTGGATGTGAGAACGGTGACGCTGTCGCCGGCCTTGAGCGTGATCGTGGCGTTATCATCGACCTTGGCACCCACGGGATATTTGCTCGAAGACGGGCCAGTCGATTTCACAACAACACCGGCCATTGCAGCCACAGGAGCAGCAAGCACCGCCCCAGCAAGCATCAGACCGGCAAAACGAGATTTGGCTTTAGCCGAGAACATAAGTTCCCCCTTCACTTAGATTTTCCAGGCGGTCAGCAAGATTATGCAGCCCCAGATCGCGAGGATGCCGTTTGATTACCTGATCGACCATTGCCTTGGCCTTAACACTATCGTGTGCGGCGAGATTGCATGATTCCGCCAATATTGCACGATCTTCCTCGGGGAAGTCTGGTGCTGGCTCAAACAGATCGACCGGCTGGGCACGCCCGCGCAGTCGGACACGCCCCATTTGGCGCCACCAATCGAGACCAGACCGTTCGGCAAATTCACGGCTGGCCATTACCGATGTAAGGAGAGCCTTGTTTGCAGCTTCAAGCCGGGCAGAGGTATTCATGCTGTCACCAAGTGCGGTATACTGGATACGCGTATCGCCGCCGAAATTGCCAATCACCGCCTCGCCAAAATGCAGCCCGACCCGGGTCTTACCGATTTTCGGCAATGCGGGATCCATCTCTGCCACTTCCTTGCGGAATGCCTCCCCCGCCTGCCAGATTGCGTACCCGGCTTTGGCGGCGCGCTCGCCATCGTCGGGCCGCGATATCGGCGCCCCCCAGAACGCGACGACAGCATCGCCAACGAATTTGTCAATCACTCCGCCATGATCGAGCACCACCTGACTTAGCATTTCAAGATACCGGTTCAGGAGCTTCGCAACCATTTCCGGCTCAATCGCGTGGCTCATTTTCGTAAAGCCTTCGAGGTCGGAAAACATTACATAGATTGCCCGTTTTTCTCCCCCTAGGGAGAGCAGCTCTGGCTGATCAATAATCTGCTGCGCGATATCCTTTGGAATGTATTTTCCAAGCGCGCCTGTAGCAAAGTTCCGCTGGGCAGCGCCTGCGGTACGCGCCGCAGCAGTGATCGCAGTGAAAGCAATTATCCACCCGACAAGCCAACCAATCGCTGGCAGACCGTAGGTATCGACATTGCTGAACTGAAGCACGAATGGAATGCCAATAAATAATCCGAACAGCAGGAGCAGGAGCGGCACCAATCGCATGGCCCGCCATTCAAGCAAAGCGGCCAGGACGGCCGTGGTCACGACCAAAACCGCCATAATCCATAAGGTCCACGGAGCAATCTGATCCATTGCCCGCCCATCCAGCATTTGCGAAATCATTTCCGCATGTACCGAAATTCCAGGAGGCACTTCGCCGTTCATCGAAGTGAACGACGTTTCGACCCGGTCATAATCCACGATATCGCCGCCGATCAGGACATATTTGCCCTGGATCTGCTCTGCAATGAAGGGAAGCACATCCGGATCAAGGTCGACAAACAGCGAAATATCTATGGACGTAAACAGCGGCGAAGACTCGCGCGAGGCCGCACTACCGCCTTCTTCGCTCTCCTGCACTTCCAGCTTGCTGTGGCGGTAATCTATTGCGCCCTCATAGCCGGCAAAAAGTTCGTAGGGCCCGCCCGAATCCTGAAGCATCGCCCTGCCCAAGAGAGGAGGCAAATTCGGTTCGATGCTTGGCCAAACCCGGGTCGCTCCCATCGAATTATCGAGTCTGATGCTGGCCGGACGCGCGTTGCTTCCTTCAAGCGCTGCCATGAACTCTTCAAGAAAGACCTGTTGCTCATAAACGATATCATCTTCGTTCGTCTCGACAGCCGCGTAACCTACTGCCACCGGAGCCTTCATTCCGCGCAATGCATCAACCAGATCCGCGTCCTCTTCCTGAGGCTGATCAAAGAGAATGTCGATCCCGATCGCTTTGGGATTCATTTGATCAATGTTGCGAAGAGCTTCGGCCAGAACGCCGCGCGGCAATGGTGACCTTTTCCCTTCGTTGATCAGGGTTTGGTCCGTGTAAACGACCATGACGACCCGCTCGTCCGGATCGACGATATCGGCTGCGACAAAGCTTCTGATGTCGTAAAGAGCATGCTCTGCCGAGCTCGTAAATGGGGTAGGCTCTTCGCCGTCCGGCATGACCCAGCTGAAGCGAGCGATAAAAACAGCCAGGGCAATAATAAAAACCGTCGCGACCAGTTGCACCGGGCCAGCTTCACGCACATTTCGCCAACCTCGCCGGAAAAACCCCGGCCTGCGCGCCCCGTGTTCTGCATTGTCTGTCACGAAAATTGCCCCCTCTCAATTTTCAGTCTGCTGCAATCCGCCAGCCCTATAGGGGATGTCAGAGTATCGCCGAAATAACCAGCCTAGCTCCCAGTCCGATCGTGATAATCAGAACCGCCGCCCCCAGACAATTCGCCAACCATCCGTTGGTAAATTTACCAAGTAAGCTTGTCCGGTTGACTGCATAAAACAGGAATGCACCGATCACCGGTAGCAACAATCCATTAGCAAACTGCGCTGTGACGATAATCTCCACCGGCTTAATGCCAGTAAGCGATAAGCATGCCCCGATAACTATGACGCTTATGCAAATCATCCGGAACGCTCGCGATTGCTGGCCGCCTTTCACTTGAAGGATTTCGGTCATGGCATAGCCGGTGGCGAGCGGCGCGGTTATCGCGCTTGTCAGTCCGGCAGCAAACAAGCCGAGACCGAGCACGTATTTCGCACCAGAACCGAAGAGCGGTTCAAATTGCTTTGCGAAGTCTCCCGCGCTATCGGCAGAAAGTCCCGAAGCAAAAAGGCTCGCAGCAGCGGTCGATGCGATCAGGATCGCAATAATTCCGCCAATCCCAATTGCAATCGCGGTATCGGCCCTGGCCGCGCCCAAGTCTCGCTCATCTGTCCACTTGTTTCGAACAGCTGTCGAGTGAAGGAAAAGGTTGTACGGCACCACTGTCGTCCCGATCAGCGCGACAACGGTAAGAAGCGCTCCATCAGGAATGATTGGGATTATCACCCCCCGGAAAAGCGCCGCCAAGTCCGGACGGACGATGGCGAAGGTTGCAACAAAGCTGACCGCCATGATCGCCACAAGGACAAGCAGGAACCTTTCTACCTGCTTATATGTCCCGGCAAGCAACAATCCAGAAGCAAGGATGCTTATCGAAACGATCGAAGCATTGAAGACGGCTGCAGACTCGCCAGCAATCGCCGAAATGCCCAGCGCCGCTCCGGCAAGATTGCCAGCCTCATAGGCGGAGTTTCCCAAATACAAAGCCAGCCCAACCAAGATTATTAGCGGCCATTTCCAGATGGTGGAATCGAACAGTGTAGCGAGGTTTTCACCCAGGCCTTGCTTCGTAATCACGCCAAGCCGCGCCGCCATTTCCTGCAGAACAATCGTCGCGAAGGTCGCAAAGACCAATGCCCAGAGAAGCGCATAACCGAAGTTCACTCCGGCAAGCGTGCAGGCCGTGACTGTTCCCGGACCGATAAATGCCGCCGAGACCATCGCCCCGGGCCCGATATTGCGCAAGCGATCAATCACGGAACCCGTTGCCTTTGCACTTTGCGCTCGGATTTCGGGCCATGTCCCCCTCCTGTAGGAGACTGGATAACGACACGGTCACCTTCGCGCACCGTGACGCTCCCGCAACCGCCGAGTTTTTCCACGCTCCCGTCACGTCCCTCAACAGTGTTGATCCCTAACCGGCCCGGCTCGCCTCCACATAAACCCAAGGGTGCAACGCTGCGATGGTCTGACAGGATCGAGCACTCCATGTCCTCAAGGAACCGAATTGACCGCGTGATACCGTCGCCAGCGTTGAACCTACCCTTTCCGCCCGACCCGCGATCAATGCGAAAGGTATCGAGCACCACAGGATATCGCTGTTCAAGGACTTCCGGATCGGTCATCCGCGTGTTGGTCATATGCGTGTGCACTGCCGATGCACCGTCAAAATGGGGTCCGGCAGGCGCTCCAGAGCAGATGGTCTCATAATACTGATAGCGATTATTGCCGAAGGTGAGATTGTTCATCGTGCCCTGGCTGGAGCCCAATCGGCCAAGCGCCATAAACAGTGCATCAGTAATCGCCTGGCTCGTCTCGACATTGCCGGCAACCACAGCTGCGGGGTAAGCTGGGTTAAGCATTGAACCTTCTGGAACGGTGATCTCCAATGGTTTCATGCAGCCCGCATTGAGAGGGATTTGGTCGGCGACAAGGCAGCGTATTACATAAAGCACCGCTGCTTTCACTACTGCGAAAGGGGCGTTGAAAGCACTGTCTTGCTGCGGGCTGGTCCCGGTGAAATCGATCTTTGCGGCACCTGCCTTGCGATCAACAGTCACTTTCACGGCAATCTGAGCGCCGCTATCCAGCGATAGCTGAAACTCGCCGTCCTGAAGCTCCCGCAACACGCGGCGCACTGCGACTTCGGCGTTGTCTTGAATGTGGCGCATGTAAGCGTGCACCGTTTCAAGTCCGTATGATTTCACGAGCTTGCCGAGCTCTGCGCTTCCTGCGGCGTTTGCGGCGATCTGAGCCATCAGGTCAGCAATATTCTGATCCACATTGCGTGCAGGATATGGCCCCTGTTCGAACGCAGCCCTGATCCTCTCCGTCATGAAGGTGCCGCCTTCGACAAGCTTGATGTTGTCTAGGATCACACCTTCTTCCTCGATTGTGCGACCATGCGGAGACATTGACCCAGGAGACAGCCCGCCAACATCTTCGTGATGGGCACGGCTTGCGACGAAAAACAGGATGTTCTTGGTTTCGATGTCGAAAACGGGCGTTACGACGGTGATGTCTGGCAAGTGAGATCCGCCATTGTGCGGATTGTTCTGCACAAAAGCGTCACCGGGATTGATCGACTGCCCGCTTGCGATGATCGTTCGGACGCTGGCATCCATTGACCCAAGATGGACCGGAACGTGCGGCGCATTGGCGACAAGATTGCCCGTTTCATCGAAGATCGCGCATGAGAAATCGAGCCGTTCTTTAACATTTACCGACTGCGATGTGTTGCGCAGGATGATGCCCATCTGCTCGGCAATCGACATGTAAAGATTGTTGAATATTTCTAGAGTGACAGGATCAGCATCAGCTGAAGGATTTACGGAAGTAGCGCGCATTTCCGCCGCATTCAAAATGAGGTGTCCACATTCATTGATCTGCCCCTGCCATCCCGGTTCAATCACTATTGTACCTGTCGGCTCGGCTACAATCGCGGGACCGCTAATCGAATGGCCAAAGCGGAGACTTTCAATCTGATAGATCGGGGCTGAGTGCCATCTGCCTCTTGCGAAGAACCGGGTGCGCGAAGCGATTGGCGGTTCTTCAAAACTTTTATGTTTTGCTGCTTTTTCGGAAACGGGCACCGCGCCTGCACTTGATTGAACAATCAGGGTATCGAGCACTACCGGCTTATCCTCTGCCGTAAAACCGTATTGCTGGCGGTGGGCAGTTTCAAAAGCGGCCTGCATGGTTGTGGCAGTATCAAAATTGACAAGCAGCGAAGTATCGCTTCGTTCATAACGCAAGAGTGCTTGAGCCTGCGTTTGTATCGAGGCCGCAGGGATGCCTTGCAATGAAAGTTCTCGTTCACCGGCGGCGGTCAGCTCGTCGATCACCGTTTCCCAGCCTTTTTTGTCGCCGTCGTTTAGCCTTTCGCCAATGACCCTTTGATGCTCAACCGCACTCTTCGCAAGCCCCATACCGTAGGCAGAAAGGACGCCTGAAAAACGATGGAGCAAGATCTGTTTGATGCCAAGCCGTTCGGCGACAAGGCACGCATGTTGCCCGCCTGCCCCGCCAAAGCAGTTGAGCACATAATCGCTGACATCGTATCCACGCGCGACCGAGATTTTTTTGATCGCCTGCGCCATGTGCTCGATCGCGATATCGAGAAACCCCTCCGCTACCTCCTCCGCACTGCGACCATCTTCGAGCTCGCAGGAGATCGCAGCAAAGCCTTTCTTCGATGCCTCGATATCCAGTGGCTGGTCTTGATTCGGCCCGAAGATAGGCGGGAAAAAATCCGCGCCGAGCTTGCCTAAACAAACATTGATATCCGTTACTGCCAGCGGGCCGCCGCGCCGATAGCAGGCCGGACCGGGATCGGCTCCAGCGGATTGCGGGCCCACGCGAAAGCGACCGTCCTGATGCCGCAAAACCGAGCCGCCTCCCGCTGCCACGGTATGGATATCGAGCATTGGCACCCGCATGCGCACGCCTGCAACTTCGGTTTCGTAGACCTTCTCCAACCCACCGGCATAATGCGATACGTCGGTCGATGTACCACCCATATCGAAGCCGATGATCTTTTCGAATCCCGCCTGTCTCGCCGTTTCGACGCAGCCGATTATGCCGCCAGCCGGACCAGAGAGTATCGCATCACGGCCGCGGAATTGTGCCGCATCAGTCAGCCCGCCCGATGACTGCATAAAGAGCAGTTTGCCAGGCTCAATACTGCCACCCAAAGCGTCAGAAATTTGCTGTACATAGCGCCGCAGGATCGGCGTCAGGTAAGCATCGACCACGCACGTTTCTGCGCGCGAAACAATCTTGATGAGAGGGCTCACATCGTGGCTGGCCGAGATTTGCGTAAAGCCAATTTGGCGAGCGATATCAGCAGCGCACATCTCGTGCGCCGGGAACTTGTGGGAATGCAAAAATGCGATTGCAACAGAGCGGAATCCTAGCTTGAAAGCAGTGCGAAGCTCTCTTTCCAGATGTGCTTCATCCAGCGGATGATCCACATGGCCCGAGGCCTGGATCCGCTCTCCAGCTTCGATGACATAATCATAGAGCAGGGTCGGCTTGCGTATATCAAGAGCGAAGGTATCAGGGCGTGCCTGATAGCCTATTTCAATCACATCGGCATGGCCGCGGGTCGTCACAAGAACAGTCGGCTCACCCTGGCGTTCAAGCAAGGCGTTCGTTGCAACTGTCGTTCCCATCTTGATCGATGCGATCAGATCCTGCGGAACTGGAACATTTGCACCCAATCCCAGGATCTGCCGGATGCCGTGCAATGCGGCATCACCATAGCTGTCCGGGTTCTCCGACAAATACTTTCGGGTCTCGAGGCTACCTTTCGAAGAGCGCGCGACGATATCGGTGAATGTTCCACCACGGTCGATCCAGAAATGCCATTTGTCATCAGAGGCGGCACTGCAATTATTCATATCAGCCGATTAGCTGGCGTACCGCGACGAGGAAAGCTTTGGGTGGACATCCGCGACCGGTAATCTCATCGATAGCCCGCCACGATGGTTCAAGAAAAATTCGAGCGTGGTGCTGCCAGTCTATCGCGAAGTCGTCTCCGCTCGACGCGAAGCGCTCTACCCTCGCAGCTCTTCAGGCCATTAGGCTTTGCCACTCAGCCAGTACGACTGAGCGGTTGGACATGTAAGTATGCCTGTCGGTGAGATGACGTTCAAAGACGAAGTGATTGTGGACGTTGGCGTGGACGGATGCGAATTTCTGTAAGCTGTTCATTCGCCTGGTCCGCTGCCGCTTGTTGTGGGCCGCAAACATCAGCACTAACGGTTCCACCAAAGCTTCACGGTCTCTCAGCAGAAGTCTAGCCGAGCTTTGCGAGAAGATCCTCCTCGTTCCGCAACGAATGCAGAAACCGAACATAGCGCATCACGACCATGCGGATGACCTCAGGCGATAAAAATGGGTATTTATCCCCTTTGTTGAGCGGAACCTGAAACCGGATCCTTATCTTCTGTTGTGCCGGCCCGATCATCCGATTGAAAGAAGCAATAGGACAGATGAAGAATTGCTCGAGTTTGATTGGGCAATAGCTGGGTTCCATTCATAGTAAGCGGAAACCAGTATCGTACGGCGACAGCAATTCTGGAGACTCTCTAACGATGGTTTTTCGGTGAACTTTGCCCTTTTCGCATTTATTATGAAATATGATCGCGTTGCGTCTTTGGCCCGAGTGGGAATCAATCCCCAATTGCATTGACACGAGAAAGGATGTGCCAGCTAGGACAAAACACACCGCGTGACCTAAGTTGGCGCGACATTGACACTGAGTTCAGACGTTGAGCTCTTGCCGCTATGCGGTAATCTGGCAATTTTGGCGGCGCCTTCACTTGAAGCTCGGCGGCCCCCGCAATATGCGGAGCCAGATCAATGTGAGCCGACTTTTCACATTTCAAACGAACTTCTCAATACGATACGGACGCTGTGCCTAACATTTGGGAACAGTAGAAAATGGTTAGGCTAAAAATGGGCAATGTTGACGATCTGAAGTCAATCGAACAACAGCTGTTGTGGCTCGCCTGCTGGATCGTCCATAACGCGAACCATCTTCGCGAAAAAGAGGATGGCGACGTCAAAGTCGGGGGGCATCAAGCGTCTTGCGCCTCAATGGTATCGATCATGACCGCGCTCTATTTTCACGCGCTCAAACCTCAGGATCGTGTTGCGGTGAAACCTCACGCGTCCCCGGTGTTTCACGCCATTCAATACCTGATGGGCAATGTCCCGCTCGAATTGCTGCAGAACTTCAGAGGGTTTGGCGGGGTTCAATCCTATCCAAGTCGAACGAAGGATGTCGATGATATCGATTTCTCGACCGGCTCAGTTGGTCTGGGCGTTGCCATCACCGCGTTCGCTTCGATTATTCAGGATTACCTTAGCGAACGCGCCTGGATCACCGAAGATCAGACAGGGAGAATGGTTGCCCTGGTCGGAGACGCTGAACTCGACGAAGGGAATATCTACGAGTGCCTTCAAGAAGGTTGGAAACACAACCTGCGCAACACCTGGTGGATCATCGATTACAACCGGCAAAGTTTGGACGGCGTTGTCAGAGAAGGGCTTTGGGAAAAGATCGAAGCGATTTTTGAGGCGTTTGGATGGCGGACAGTCGTGCTGCGCCATGGCGTTTTGCAGCGCGCTGCCTTCGAACAGCCGGGCGGCGACACACTCAAAGAATGGATCCAGAATTGCCCGAACGTGGATTACTCTGCTCTCACGTTTCAAGGCGGCAAGGCTTGGCGAGAGCGGCTGACGGACGATATCGGCGATGAGGGTGAAGTTACCGCACTGCTGGACACATACTCGGATGACGAGCTTACCGAGCTGATGAACAATCTGGGTGGACAGTGCATCCAGACGTTGTGCGACGCCTTCGACGCCGTAGATGATGACAGGCCCACTGTCTTTCTGGCCTATACGATCAAGGGTTGGGGAACGCCGCTGGCAGGGCACAAGGACAATCACGCTGGCCTGATGAACAAAGCGCAAATGGCTGAATTCCAGAGGCAGATGGGCATTCCTGAAGGCAAAGAATGGGACAAGCAGGGCGGGCAGGTTGACCCTGCAAAAATGCAGGTAGCGATGGACAGCGCTGAATTCTTCAAGGCTGGTCCCCGGCGCCATTCGGCAGCAACCGTCGCCAGCGAAGGGCCTTTTTTTCTGGAAGACCGATTTGCATCAACCCAGACAGGGTTCGGAAAAATCCTCGACGCCATAGCCAAATCGGAAGCACCGATTGCGGACCGGATTGTCACCACGTCACCCGACGTGACGGTTTCAACCAATCTTGGTGCATGGGTGAACCGTCAAGGGTTGTTCAGCCGGGTCGGGATTGCAGACACCTTTCGCGATCAACGCATTCCTTCGGCGCAAAAATGGAAGTTCTCACCGGACGGACAGCATATCGAGCTTGGGATTGCTGAAATGAACCTGTTCCTGCTGTTAGGCGCGGCAGGGCTTTCCCATTCACTGTTCGGGGAGCGATTGCTGCCAATTGGAACGGTTTACGACCCATTCGTGGCGCGCGGTCTCGATGCTCTCAACTACGCCTGCTATCAAGATGCCCGTTTCATGATCGTCGGCACACCATCGGGTGTCACCCTGGCCCCTGAAGGCGGTGCGCATCAATCCATCGGTGCGCAATTGATCGGAATGAGCCAAGACGGGCTCGTCAGTTTTGAACCGGCATATCTTGATGAGCTTTCCATCATAATGGATTGGTCGTTCGACTACATGCAGCGCGGCGGCGATGGGGATCCTGATGAGCGAACGTGGCTCCGCGATGAAACCGGTGGGTCAATCTATCTGCGCCTGACCACTCGCCAGATTGAACAAATCCATGCCAAGCCGCGCGAAAACGACGAGTTTCGCCAGGGGGTGATTGATGGTGCTTATTGGCTGAGAGAGCCAAGCCCGAACACCGAAATCGTGATTGCCTATCAAGGGTGTGTTGCGCCGGAGGTAATCGAGGCCGCAGGACGAATTGGCAATGATCGCCGCGACATTGCGGTATTGGCTGTTACCAGTTCCGACAGACTCAATTCCGGCTGGACCGCCGCACGCCGCGCCAGAGCGCGTGGTCATGCAAATGCAACCAGCCAGATAGAGCGACTGCTCGAAACTGTCCCTCGCAATGCGACGATGATCACAGTGACGGACGGGCACCCCGCCACGCTTGCATGGATTGGCGGTGTAAGAGGGCATGCCGTTGCACCTCTGGGTGTTGAGCATTTCGGCCAGACCGGAACTATCGGCGACCTTTACAAGCATTTCATGATCGATGCCGATGCGATTGTGGGGGCCGCAAATCAGCTAACTGCGGGGCGAAAGATTCACCTCGTCTGAAAACGCATTCTCATGGATGGCCGATTGACCAGGGCACAGGCGTCCTCGTCAAAAAATTAGTGCGACCTGGCGCGGATCAATCGCAGCGACTCACGAAATCGGTGAGTTCTTGATTATACCTCTCGGCAGATTCATATGCTGGGAAATGGCCAATGCCATCGAACAGGGACAGTTCTGAATTGGGTAGCGCCAGGTCAAGGCGACGGGCGCTTGGTACATCCATCCCGATATCGAGAGTTCCCATTGATACCAGTGTCGGGAGTGTCAAACGCTCAGACATATCCCTGTTATCGAGGGGCAGTTTGTCGAACAAACGCAATGCATATGCCGGCAGCATGATACCACTGTAAAACGATGCGTCGCGGTCATCGGGCTGCATCGGCTCGGCGGTCAACAGATCAGGAAATTCGTGCATTGCCGCGACCCGCTCAGCAAGATCCAGCGAAGACCTCCTGGCCACACTATCCGGGTTGCCCGTCACTTTTTCGACCGAACTGTTCTTGGGTGGTTGGAATTCGACAAGACCGGCTGAGGTCCCGACGAGATTGAGCCCTCGCACGCGATCATAGCCATAATGTCTAAGGTAAGAGACGGCGACGTATCCACCGAAAGACCAGCCAACAATGGTCACATCGCGCAATTCCAGCGCTTCGATGACTGCGGCCACATCAGCGGCCCAGACCCGTGATCCGGCATAGTCAGAAGACCGCCACGGTTTTGCTGAACCGCCGTGCCCGCGCAGGTCGAAAGCGACAAGCCGGAAGCGTTTGGCAAGGTCGGAATTGAGCTGCCTTTCAAAAGATAGCGTGCTTTGCGCCATCCCATGGATGAACAAAATGGTCGGTCCTTCGGGATTGCCCTTTTCGACTACCCGCAAGGGAACACCGCCGTCGCCATCAATCATACGAAACATCATTTTATCTTCCGCCACAGCCGCCACACTGGTTACGCTCGCACCGATTGCAAAAATCAAGAGCATGCAGCGAGGGAAGAAGCCAACCATAACTGCCATCACCCTTCTAATCGATAGTTCCAGATTGCACACGCCGACGCGAACATCCCGATTGAGGGGAAAACAGCCATCGATGCGTAGATCGCGGCAATCGCAGAAGCAGGCTGATCTATGGCAGCCGCGCCAGCAACATAACCACCTGCGCTCAGGATCAATCCGGCAAGTGCCACGCCGAGAGCCGAAGACCCACGCTCAACCGTGGTATAAATGCCGGTGAGTACCCCTTCGTGCCGCACCCCGGTGAGTTCAAATTCATGATCGAGCGTGTCGGGCAACATTGCCTGACTCGCCAACATGATGCCGCCCATGCAGATGCCCATGGCAAAAGCTCGAATAACAACCCCGATTTCCGTAGTTTCTGGGGCAGCCGTAAGCCAGCTCACCGTTGCCACCACGTAGAGGCTGGCCGCCGCAATAAAGGTTAAACGCTTCCCGAAACGTTTGGCAATTTTGAGCCACAGAAACTGGGAGATCATGATACCAATCATTTGCCCTGCCGTGATGTATGCCAGCCAGCTAAGCGATTTTTCCAGCACGATTGTCGCAAAAAATGCCATACTTGAACCACCGATCCCGGCCCCGCCGACGACCAGAACCTTGGCGACCATCAGCCAAATGAACGGCTTGTTCTTCCAGGTTTCCTTGATCTGCGAAAGCTTGGGCGATTTGTCTGCTTGAGCTTCCAAATTCACCGGCGCCTTCGAAGTCAGGATGAAGCACGCAAGACACGCGGCAAAGATGAACAGACCGATCACAACGCCCATTGATGCGTAGCCGCTGCGACCGCCACCAAACCAGTCGACAAGAAATGGCGCCAGCCCTCCACCGATAAGTCCGGCTATAGCCCCGGCATGCACCCGAAACGAGAACATGAAGGTCCGCTCGTGCCGGTCCTTGGTCATTTCGACGGGCATGGCCATGTAGGGGACGTTGAAGACCGTGTAGGCAACCGCGTAGAAAATCAGCGCGAAGCCGAAATAGATCGGCAGCATTGCCTCACTGATCGCCTCCGGCGCGGCGAATATCAGAACCGAGGCGATGCCGCACAGGAAAGTCCCCAGCAGGATATAGGGACGTCTGCGCCCCCAGCGCGTTCGGGTATTGTCGCTTAGGGTGCCCATGAACGGATCAAGCAGCGCATCAAAGATACGGCACCCCGCAGCCACAAGGCCGGCGATCAGCGCGGAAAGCCCCAGAACATCGACGGCGTATTTCAGAACCAGCGCATTCGTGACAAACAGCAGCGACAGGACACCCAGCGATCCAAGCCCCCAGCCAAACGTGACATAGAACGGCAATGGAGTGACGTCTGACGCGCCTTGGATGCTCTTGGCCGCTTGTGTCATGGTTGCATCATTATCCTGGAAACAGCGTTGACACGAATTCGGCCGTCCAAAAGCGTATCGGCCTGCGTTTCGCGACGACTGCCAATCTCGGTGCGGATCTTCCAAGGGCCTTGCAGATTCTGCGCCTTGCATTCCCCAACGTTATCCGCGCTCTCATCCATGGTGAAGACTGGTATTCGCTTGCGGCAAAATCGTATGCACCCGATCCCGGCCGTTATCGCATTCCGACAACAAGATAGCGATCATATGGCTCGGTGTCACAAGGCGTGCGATCCAAAATGCACTCAACGCACAGTTTGATAACTGCGATTATTTTTCCGCGGGTTGCTAGCACCGATCCCAAGGGGCGCATGAAGATGACACATGGCACTCTAGCAGGCAGTAACAGGACGCCGCCCACGTCTGGCCGCAGCCTGCTATGGCCGCTCACCCTGACCACCTCGCTTTTCTTCATCTGGGGGTTGTCATACGGCTTGTTGGAAGTGCTCAACAAGCATTTCCAAGATGTTTTCGATATCACCAAGGCGCGCAGCACCTTGCTGCAGACGGCGTATTTCGGTGCCTATGCAACGGTCGTATGGCCTGCTGGTCGGCTACTCGAAAAAATCGGTTACAAGTACACGATTCTGGTCGGTCTTGCGATCTACGCGGCTGGCGCGTTTATGTTCATCCCGTCAGCGACAACGGTTAATTTCAATTTCTTCGTGGCGTCGATCTTTATCCTTGCCACAGGGCTGGTCTGTGTCGAGACGGCGGCAAGTCCTTACGTTACATTACTGGGGCCGTCGAAGAACGCCGATCGCCGCATTGCCATCGCGCAATCCGTGTTCGGGCTTGGGACGTTTGCAGGGCCGTTGATCGGCGGAATGGTGTTCTTCGCAGACCAAAACCCGACAAGCGGCGCCCTGAGCTCTGTCGTGGCGACGTATGGCGCAATCGGCGGGGCAGTGATTGTCTTTGCTATCATCTATGGGTTGGCACCGCTGCCTAAAGCCGCAATCCTGACTCACGATGAGGCAGCTCAGGAAGGGCCAATCTCAACCAAATTGATGGATTATCGACACTTCAAATGGGCGGTCTTTGCTCAATGGCTGAACATTGGCGCGCAAGTTGGAATAGGCACGTTCTTTATCAACTATGCGACCGAGAACTGGGCCGGTATCGAAACGAGCCAAGCGGCCTATCTGCTGTCGATTGCAATGGGCCTGTTTCTTGCGGGTCGCATTTTTTCCACTGCGATGCTTGGCAAGGTCTCCACCAATGTCGTGCTGACGTTCTTCGCGGTCTGGAATGTCCTGTTGCTGGGTGTCGCCGTGGCGGACATTCCCACGGTATCCACCATCGCATTGATGGGAACCCTGTTCGGATGCGGAGGCACCTATCCGCTAATCTTTGCACTGGGCCTGCGCGGCTTGGGCGAAAACAGGAAGCGCGGCGCTGCTGCCCTCGTGTTTGGTGTTTCTGGCGGCGCAGTGGTTCCGCTGATCATGGGCTTTGTGGCTGATGCGCGTACCACGAGCGTTGCCTATTTGGTGGCATTGGCTTGTTATGCGTTCGTATCGCTCTTCGGCTGGAAGTTGTACAAGCCAAACGCCGAAGCCTGATCAATCAATTACCAGTCTGGCGTTTCCAATCCGAACAAATCTCTGCGCCCGATGCAAACCAGATATCCGCCTGTTCAGAAAGGAAGCTCAACGCCTCCTCCAGCGCCGCAATCCGGTGTGATTGGCCGGTGACCCACGGATGCAAAGTGAGCGACATAACCCTACCTCCTTCGGCATCCGCCTCACGCGAGAGATAGGTGTAGTGATCCTTTACTTGATCGACGAAACTGGCTTCGTCATGCCGGAAATCGGCGATGATCCGCCGGTCGTTGAGGTCGGATGAATGCGGCATGGAAACGATTTTGCCAGCCTCTGTACGGAACATATAAGGCAGCTCGTCATTGGGCCAGTCGCACAGAAATTCCATTCCAGCCTCGGCGAGGATTTCTGGAGTTACAGCTGACTGAGACTTGCCCGGTGACAGCCAGCCGCGAATATTCTCGGCTCCGCCATCCTTTAGCATTCGCAAAGTCTTTCCCACCAGCGCTCGCTCTTCAGCCTCGGGCATGCCGCCATGGTGCGGGGTGGCCATATCCATCCCGTGCGCGATCACATCCTCGCCGCGAGCGAGAATATCGCGCAGCAATTGCGGATACTTCTTGGCAATCGCCGCATTGACCGACCAGTCTGTTTTGATGCCAAACTTGTCTGCCGCGCGCATGACGCGATAGATTCCGACTCGATTGCCATAATCGCGCCACGTGTAGGTTTGCAGGTCAGGGTATGGCTTCACCATCGATCCGGGCAGCTTGAACGGTTTGGCGTCGCCATTCATCGGGAACACTTCGACCGCGATGTTCACCCACAGCGCGATCCGTTTGCCATCGGGCCAGGAAACCGGTGCCCGCTTTTGTAAGAGCGACCAATCATACCGGTCGTGATCCATGCCATAACGACGCATCGGATCGTCAGGGAATTGCGGCTTGCTGCTCATCAAGCGTTTCCTCGCGCGATATCGGACACCGCTGCATCCAAATAATTCTCGGTCCAATATTTGGCGATCTCGCCGGCGGTGGTGACCCAAACATCGTCATGGCCACAGATGTAGTCCAGAATTTGGGCAAAGCTTTCCATCCGATAGGGATGCGAGACGAGATACGCATGAAGCGGAATGCACATGACTGTGCCCGATTCTGTCCCTTCCTCGTACAATCTGTCAAAGCCCGCCTTCAGCATATCGAAATAGCGGCGCGGCGGCAGATTGTTCACCTGAAACGCAATGGAATCATTGTATTCCAGGCTGTAGGGTACAGAGCACAGTTTCCCGGTTGGCGTGTTCACTGGTGTCACCTGATCGTCGTGGAACAGGTCACAAGTGTAGGACAGGCCCATATCTGCAAGCAGATCAATGGTGCGATCAGTGTAGGTTAGCGCTGGAGCGAGCCAGCCGGAGATCCGCTGCCCGGTCGCG
>CALLQC010000016.1 GCA_938015255.1 uncultured Erythrobacter sp. | reverse complement strand
ATAAGCGCCAAAGGCTTTCCTTTTGCACTTTGCATCGCTAAATGGCGCGCCTGTGTCGATCAGCGCATTTTGAAGCGCGCAACAATTTTAAGGAATTACATGGCCAAGGAAGAACTTCTCGAAATGCGCGGGCGCGTCGTCGAGCTGCTGCCCAATGCGATGTTCCGGGTAGAGCTTGAAAACGGCCATGAGGTGCTCGGTCACACAGCTGGAAAAATGCGCAAGAACCGCATTCGTGTTCTGGTGGGTGACGAGGTGCTGTGCGAGCTCACGCCGTATGACCTGACCAAGGCACGCATAACCTATCGCTTCATGCCCGGTCGCGGCGGCCCCGGTCAGGGCCCCGGCCCCGCATAACTGAGGGTCGGCGCACGCATGAGCGCCCCACATCTTACCCTGGCATCTGCTTCTCCCCGGCGTCGCGAACTGCTCGCGCGAATAGGGATTGTTCCTGATGCGGTGTGTCCCGCCGATATTGACGAGACCCCGACGCCGGCCGAGCGCCCGCGCGATTATGCGATGCGCATGGGTGAACACAAAGCACGTGCAGTTCCGGCCAAGGGATTTGTGCTCGCCGGCGACACCGTTGTGGCAGCTGGAAGACGTATTTTACCCAAGACGGAAAGTGAGGCAGAAGCACGCGATTGCCTGATGCTGCTGTCAGGTCGCCGTCACACTGTGCTTTCCAGCGTGGTTCTCCTGGCTCCGGACGGGTCGATAAAATCGCGCCTGAGCGAAAATATCGTGCGGTTCAAATCACTCTCTCAAGAAGAGATCGAGGCTTACATCGCGGATGATGAATGGCGCGGGAAAGCAGGCGGATATGCGATACAGGGATCGGCCGAAGCGCTGATCCAGTGGATGCGCGGCAGCCATTCCAGCGTCATGGGCCTCCCCCTCTATGAAACCCGCGCTTTGCTGAAATCGGCGGGCTTTCCCATTGCCTGATTGGGTTTACGAAGAAAGTTTCGGAGAGAAGCGCGCGCTTCTGATAGAGAATGATCAGGTTTTAGCCGCTCGGCTTTACTGGCTCGGCGAAGTGACGGCCGGATCCATATTGATTGCCAGGGTCATCAGCCGAACCAAGGGCTCGCCTCTTGGCGTGTGCCGCACCGCACATGGTCACGAAGTCAATGTTCCCGATCTGCCGAAAGACGCGAGCGAAGGCAGCGACGTCCGGCTTATCATCCATCGCGAACCCATGGCGGAACGCGGCAGAATGAAGCGCGCTCAGGGCCGGTTCTTCGGAGAACATGATCCGCCGATCCCGCCTGCCTCGGTTCTTGGAAAGGGCAAACTTGTCCGTCACTTGCCTGCGGGGCTCTGGGAAGAGGTCTGGTCGTTTGCTGCCGATGCGCAAATGCCGTTCTCCTCTGGAAACCTCATTATCAGCGTCACACCGGCCTTGACGCTGATCGACATTGATGGCCACGGATCGGCGCGCGAACTCGCATTGGCAGCTGTCCCCGCCATCGCACAGGCTATCCGGTGGTTCGACCTCAGCGGTTCGATCGGCATCGACTTTCCGACAATGGCGGCAAAGGCTGACCGCAAAGCCGTGGATCAGGCTCTTGCAGAGACGCTGGCAGATTGGCCGCATGAACGCACGTCGATGAATGGGTTTGGCTTTGTCCAGATTGTCTCGCGGATGGAGATGCCTTCACTTCTGCATCGTTTCGAGTATTCACGGGCTTCTGCCTGCGCCCGCTATCTGCTGAGGCAGGCTTCCATGCTGTCCGGCGCTGGCGATATCCTTATCATCTGCCATCCTGCTGTTCGCCAGGCCATGCCTGATGAATGGCTGATCGAACTTCAAAACCTGTCCGGTCGCGGCCCGGACAAGATTCGTTTCGAGACCAAGCGGACCCTTGCGCTTGATGCTGGTCATGCGCAATTGGTGCCTGCATGACAAAGCCAGCTAAACCTTGCCCCATTTGCAAAAAGCCGCGCTCCCAGCAGCACACGCCGTTCTGCTCCACTCGCTGCAAGGACCGTGATCTCGCCCAATGGTTTGGTGATGGCTATGCCGTTCCAAGCCGTCCCGCCAGCCCAGAAGAGATCGCAAGCAGCGATTGGGACGCACAGGATTAGTTTTTTGGGCCGTTTGCCGCCAAAATCCCCTTGCCAATCGCGCGTTGGCACGCCATAGGCCCGCTCTCATTTGCTCGCCGGTCCATGGGGATTCTTGTTCATGGCCGACGCTGCGGCGAATGCCCGGGTAGCTCAGGGGTAGAGCAGCGGATTGAAAATCCGCGTGTCGGTGGTTCGATTCCGCCCCCGGGCACCATTCGCTGAACCAAGGGGTCCTGTACATGTCCCGTCGCCGCCAGATTTACGAAGGTAAGGCAAAGATCCTTTACGAGGGTCCAGAGCCTGGCACGATCATCCAGTATTTCAAGGATGATGCCACCGCATTTAACGCCGAGAAAAAAGGCACGATCAACGGCAAAGGTGTGATTAACAATCGCATCAGCGAGCACGTTTTCACGCGTCTTTCTCATATCGGTATACCCACGCATTTTATCCGCCGGCTCAACATGCGCGAACAGTTGGTGCGGCAGGTGGAAATTATCCCGATCGAAGTCATAGTCCGCAATGTCGCGGCGGGATCGATATGCAAGCGCCTCGGCCTTGAAGAAGGTGAGCCGCTGCCGCACACCCTGATTGAGTATTGCTACAAAGACGACAGCCTTGGTGATCCTCTGGTCGCGGAAGAACATATAGCCTGCTTCAACTGGTGCAGCCATGAAGAAATGCAGGACATTGCGTCCATGGCGATCCGCGTGAATGATTTCATGTGCGGCATGTTTGCGGGCATCGATATCCGCCTGATCGATTTCAAGCTGGAATTCGGCCGGATCTACGATGGCGATTTCAGCAGGGTCATTCTGGCTGACGAAATCAGCCCGGATGGCTGCCGGTTGTGGGACATGAAAACGGGCGAAAAGCTCGACAAGGACCGCTTCCGCCGCGATCTGGGTGGCGAGAGCGAAGCCTATCAGGAGGTTGCCCGCCGTCTTGGCCTCCTGCAAGACGAGGACAACGGCCCTGGCGAGGTGTTCGACCTTTCCAGTCACCGATCCCGCCTACGCGGTACGCCTCCTGCCAAAAAATGACCTGACAGTTTCAATTCATCCGCTAGGTTGCATGGCTCAGGGGATGAAGAGGACTGCCTAACCACATGAAATCAAGCGTCAGCGTTATCGCTGCGGGGCTTCTGCTTGCTCTGCCGAACATTGCTCTCACCAGCGCGCTAGCCGCACAGGAGGCTGCTGAAGCGGGCCCGAAGTCAGGCGAAGAGCCTGTCTGGGCGTTCGAGGAGAGCGATATTGAGGTCGATCCTGGCTTCACGTTCGGCCAACTCCCAAACGGGATGCGATACATCCTGCGCGAAAATGCGACGCCCGAAGGCACGGCTATTATCCGAATGCGGATCGATTCCGGATCGCTCGACGAAACCGAGGAAGAACGCGGGCTTTCCCATTTTCTTGAACACATGGCTTTCAACGGGTCGAAGGGCATTCCCGAAGGAGAAATGATCAAGCTGCTGGAGCGAGAGGGTCTTGCCTTTGGCGCGGATACCAACGCCTCGACCGGTTTTGATGCGATCACATACAAGCTGAATCTTCCGCGAAATGATGCTGAACTGCTCGACACAGCTTTGATGCTCATGCGGGAGACGGCCAGTGAACTTACGATTGCTGAGGATGCAGTGGAGCGCGAACGCGGCGTGATACTGGCTGAAAGGCGCGACAGAAGGGGGTTTGCCCAGCGCAATTCCGAAGACGCGATGCAATTTACATCGCCGGGCGCGCGCTACACCGAACGGCTCCCGATAGGTACAATCAAAACGCTTCAGAACGCCACTGCTGACCGGCTTCGGGCGCTGTATGAGCGCACCTATACGCCTTCGAACACTGTAATGGTGATTGTCGGGGATTTCCCGGTCGACGTAATGGAGCAAGCGATCCGCGATAAATTCGCTGATTGGCAGGGCGGTCCTGCGCCTGTGGAGCCGGAGACCGGGCCCATCGATGTGACACGCAAGGGTCTTACCGATATCTACACCGATCCAGCGCTGTCGGAATCGGTCCGGATCAGCCAGCTTGGCCCCTGGAGGGATGAGCCGGACACGGTCGAGGCACGCAACAACCAGTTGCTGCGCGGCATAGGCTACGCCATCATTTCCCGCCGTCTGGGGCGGCTGGCGCGTGAAGCAGATGCACCTTTTCGGGGAGCAAGTTTCGGCACCGGTAATATTTTTGAAGATGCGCGCTCGTCGGGCATATCGATCAGCAGCGTTGACGGGGAATGGCGCAAGGGGTTGCTTGCCGCTGTGCGGGAGGTGAACCAGGCCTTGAAGCACGGCTTCACCCAGGCAGAAGTGGATGAGCAGATCCGCCGCCGCAGAACTGGCGGCGAAAACGCGGTTGCAAGTTTTTCGACTGCTTCGAATGGAGCATTCATTGGCCGGGCACTCAGCCTTATTTCAAATGAGCGCGTTCCGGTAACGCCCAGTTACTCGCTCGCACGGTTTGAAGAACTGGCCCCGCACATCACGCCGGAAAGCGTGCACAAGGCTCTGCTCTATCACGCGGTCGCTTTTGACAATCCATTGATCCGATTTACCGGCCGCACAGAACCCGAAGGGGGAGAAGCCGCGCTGCGCGCCGCGTATGCCGAGGCACTAACGCTTCCGATTGCAGCGCCGGAAGAAACGGGCCCCGTTGAATTCGGCTATTCGGAATTCGGTGAACCCGGAATCATCGTTGCCGACACGGTCGAAGAGCGCACAGGCATCCGCATGGTGACCTTTGCCAACGGTGTAAGGCTCAATCTCAAGCAGACCGATGTCAGCGCTGACCGGATCAGCGTGTCCGTCGGAATTGATGGCGGCCGCTTGATGGCAACAAGCGAAGAGCCATTGCGGGTCAATCTGGCCGGATCGCTCAGCTCGGGCGGACTTGGAAAACACAGTGTCGATGATATTCAGACCGCACTTGCTGGGCGCAGTGTGTCGTTTGGTTTCAGCAGCGGCGCAGACCGTTTTTCCATGGGAAGCACCACCACCCCGCGCGACCTACAGCTGCAAATGCAGGTCTTCGCGGCAATGCTGATCGATCCCGGCTATCGCAGCGAAGGAGTAGAACGCTACCGCAAGGGAATCGACAACTTTTTCGAGACACTCAAATCGACGCCGGGCAGAGCGTACAGCACAGCATCCGGCGCGCTCTTCTCCGATAATGACCCACGCTTTACACTGCAGCCAAAGGAAGCGTTTGAGGCGCTGGATTTTGTCCAGTTGAGGGAGGCGATCGCAGACCGGCTTGAAAACGGAGCGATCGAAATTTCGATGGCTGGTGATCTGGAAGAGGGTGCAGCGATCGCTGCTGTCGCTTCTACGCTCGCCGCACTGCCCCCGCGAGAGGCTGACTTTCTACCACGCGAGGCAGCGCGTCAGCGCACCTTTACCGCCAATCGCGGCCTCACGATCATAGAACATGAAGGCGAAGCTGATCAGGCACAGGTGCGCTTCGTCTGGCCGACGACTGACGATGACGACTTTGCCGAAACGCTGCGGCTTGCGCTGCTGGCCCGGATTACCCGTCTGGAATTGACAGACCGGATCCGCGAAGAACTTGGGCAGGCCTATTCCCCGTCGGCGTCCAGCTCGACCAGCAGCATTTACGATGGGTATGGTACGTTCGGCATCCTTGCCTCGGTCGACACCGGCGAAGTCGAAGCTGTGCGAAGCGCAATTATCGGGCTGGTCAATGATCTGCGGGAGACGCCGGTTGAACAGGACTTGCTAGAGCGCGCTCGAAAGCCGATCCTTGAATCCTATCAAAACGCGCTCAAACGCCTTGGCGGATGGTCCAGCCTTACGCGACGCGCGCAAAGCGAGCCGGACAGGCTTGATCGCTGGTTCGCGGCGCCAGACATTCTCAACGCCATCACACCAGAGGATATTCGCGGCGAAGCGCATCAATATCTGGCTCCGGAAGCGGCTGTGGAAGTGCATGTCGTGCCTGGCCCCGGCGCCAAACCGGCTTCTGATACCCGCCCCGCCAGCACCCAAGACGACGGCTGATTGGCAAAGAAAAAGGGGCTGACAGGTCGCCTCCTGTCAGCCCCAATTCTGTATCCCGGTTATATTCTATGTCAGCCGGGGCCCCTTTAGACGCCGGTCAATAGTTGAAGTTCAGCGAAACGCCAACCACCCTCGGATCATTTACGAATGCGGTGTTGTTGTTGAAATCGACAACGCCCTGAACATTATCCTCATCGGTGATGTTGCGGGCGAACAGAGCAATCTCGTACTGACCATCATTGCCACGGTACCCCGCACGCAGGCCCCCTTCGATACGGCTGCCTGCGTTAAACTCCAGGCTTTCGTAGAGCAGGAAGTTGGTATCCCCCAGATACGTCCAGTCGGTGAAAAAGAACAGCTCGTCATTATCGCCAACAGGAACGGTGTATTGCGCTGTGAAATCACCGCTCCACTGCGGTGCGTTGGGAAACGGATTGCCATCCACCAGCGCAAATCCGCCAGCGTTCAGCGGATCGGTGACGGTGCACTGGGCGCAGACTCCCACGGCCAGCGTATCATCCTTGATCTCGGTATCAGTGTAGGCGACGCCCAATGTAATCTCGAAATCCGGCGATATCTGGAATGCTGTGTCGAGCTCAAATCCGAAAGCCTCACCGCGATTGGCATTGATCAGCTGGACGAGGTTTCCTGCCCCCCCGACCGCAGTAAACTGCGGATCATCGACAGTGTAGTAATAGACTGCACCGTTGATCCGGACGCGGCGATCGGCGAGTTCGCTTTTGAAGCCCGCCTCATACGACATGATGGTTTCCGATTGCGCGACCGAAGGTGCCGCGAAAAAGGCAACATCGCGCCCCTGGATCGTCGGCGCCCGGAATGCGTCAGCAACCTTGGCATACACGCTCACATCGTCTGAGAGGTCAGCAAAAAGGCTAACGTCCCAGCTGAGCTGTTCATCCCGAACTTCGACCGGCTGCAATGGCGCGCCGGACACGACGAAGAAGCGCTTTTCGTCATCAGTGTATCGCAGGCCTGCTGTTACACGCACGGCATCGGTCAACGCATAGGTTCCTTGTCCGAAAATCGCCCATGCATCGTTTTCGTGACTGACCGTCACGGGCGGTGGGAAAGTGAAGCCAACCGTGGTTACGTCAAAGTCGCTTTCGAAGAAATATCCCCCAACCTGCCAGCTGAACGGACCGTCTGTGTTGGAGGCGAGGCGGATTTCATGAGTTACCTGCTCAAGATCGATGGAATCCTGTGTGTCGGCGGGGAAAGGGATAAAGCCGGGACCCTGAAATGGCAGAAACGCCGCGCCAAATCCTCCATCAACATCTCCTCGGCTAGAGCCTTCGCTGGTCCAGTAACTGGTTATCGATGTCAGCGTTGCAGCGCCGAAATCGTGTGTGACGTTCAGGTTCGCACCAAATTGCTGGTATTCGGCCACATTGCCTCCGCCACCGTCGTAAAAGACGGTTCCGCGGTCATAATTGGCGTTGAGATCGTTGTTGCCCGGCCCCAGCACATTGGCCCGGAAAAAGGTCGAACTTCCGTCAAGATCACGGAAATTGACCTGGGTCAGGATTTCTGTGCGATCCGATGGAGAAAGCAGGAGTTGCCCGCGAAGCGCAATGTCGGTGTAACCACCGAGGACGTTTTCTTCATTGGTAAAGCCGTTATCAATCCAGTCACCCCGGCGCTGGAACTGTGTCGACACGCGAAAGGCAAGCTTGTCATCAACGATTGAGCCGCCCACGGCCCCGTTCAGGCTGATCGTATCCAACGATCCGAATGACAGGCCGGCTTTCACCGTTGTTTCATGGCTCGGCTTGATCGTGTCGATCTTGACAATACCCGCCGGGGTATTGCGACCGAACAGCGTTCCTTGCGGCCCGCGCAGCACCTCAATGCGCTGTACGTCAAAGATCGGAAAGCTTTTCAGCGTGACGTTTTCAAGCACCACGTCATCCATGATCACAGAGACGGGTTGAGACGCTGCAAGGTCGAAATCAGTGTTACCGAGACCGCGAATGTAAAAGCGCGGGGCAACGCGCCCGTTGGAGCTTTCCACATTCAATCCGGGCACTGTACCTGCAAGAGCGGTCGTATCGCCTGCTGATGCAAAGATGTTGTCGATGCGTGCCTGGTTCAGGATGTCAGCAGAAACCGCCACGTCCTGAAGGTTCTCTTCGCGGCGGTTCGCAGTCACGATGATGGACGGAAGCTGGCCCGCATCTTCAGAAGGCTCGGTCTCGGCATCTTGCGCTGCGGCAGGTGCAGCAAGAGCAAAAACGGCAGCCGGAATTATGGTCGATACGGCGAGCGTAGTTTTTAGCGACAGGCGGCGGTTTGACATCGAATGTCCCCTGACTTGGAAGGCCTATGAAATTGCGGCGAAATGACGGAAATCGCCTTCTCTCGTGCCAGATCGAGGCGGATTTTACGAGTTGTGGAGTGCTTTCTTACAGGATGACAGCCCGAATTTGTACGCGCGGCCCCCATATGTTGCAGCTTCGCTACAGATTAGACCGGTGAACAATGCATCGCCGGGCGATTGCGCACAGCGCCTGCCGCGCTATAGCGTGGCCCGAAATCCGTTCTCCTTGCCGACTCAGGATCAATCCCATGAAAGTACGCATTCTCGTCCGCCTCAAACCCGGAGTTCTCGATCCGCAAGGTCGGGCGGTGCATCACGCGCTTGAAGGTCTGGGCTTCGAAGGTGTGGACGATGTCCGCATTGGGCGGATGATTGAGATGGATGTGGCTGACGACACCACCGATGAAGTGATCAAGACCATGTGTGAAAAGCTGCTCGCGAACATGGTGATCGAGGATTACGCAATCGAAAAGCTCGAGCGGGAGACAGCGTAATGGCTTTCCCGTCCAACGGTTTCCGGGCGGGTGTCATCACCTTTCCCGGCTCGAACTGCGACCGCGACATGGCGACCGCGATTGAGGCGGTGACTGGCAAGCCTGCCGTACGGATTTGGCACGGCGATGCCGATCTTCCGGACGGACTTGATCTGCTAGCGCTGCCGGGCGGATTTTCTTACGGCGACTATCTGCGCTCCGGCGCGATGGCAGCGAAGAGCCCGATTATGCGCGCGGTGGTGGCTGCGGCTGAGCGCGGCGTGCCTGTTTTGGGCGTGTGCAACGGCTTTCAAGTCCTTACGGAAAGTGGGCTGCTTCCTGGGGCGCTGATGCGTAATGCCGGACAGACTTTTGTTTGCCGCACCGTCGGGCTGAAGGTCGAAAATACGCAGTCGCCATTCACCCATGGGTTTACCACTGGTGAAACGATCCGCATTCCGGTCGCGCACCATGACGGGAATTACTTCGCGGACGACGCTGTCCTGGACAAGCTGGAAGGCGAAGGCCGTGTCGCTTTCCGCTACAGCGAACCGGTTAATGGATCACGCCGCGACATCGCGGGTATTCTAAGCGCCAACGGCCGCGTTCTTGGCATGATGCCTCACCCTGAAAGAGCCATTGATGCCGCAGCTCACCCGTCTATGGGCGGTGCCGATGGACGCAGGGTTTTCGAAAATGTGATTGAGGCTCTGGCAAGCGCCTAGATTCTCGCAGAGCCATTAGCCCGCTCATGCAATCAGTGCATTGTTCCGGCGATTGAATATGCGACGTGCTTCGTCTTTCGGCATGGGACGGCCAAAATAGAATCCCTGGATCTTGTCGCAGCCAAGGTTTCGCAGAAGCGCGGCTTGCTCGGCCGTTTCGACGCCTTCCGCAGTGGTGGTCATTTCAAGGTTGTTCGCCATCGCTACAACCGCATTGATGATCGCGAGGCTTTCCTTCGCACCTTGCGCCGCGCCCTGCACGAATGATCGGTCGACCTTGATGGTCGAAAACCGCAGTTTGCGAAGGTAACCGAGCGACGAATAACCGGTGCCGAAGTCATCAAGAGCCACAGAACAGCCGAGCGCCATGATCTCTTCGAGAGAATTGCGCGCGGTGGTCGCATCGCGAACGAAGATGCTTTCCGTCACTTCGACCTCGAGCCGCTCCGGCCGCAGGCCACTTGCTGCAAGAGCGTCAATCACTTCTTTGGCAAAATTGGGTTCCAGCAGCTGCTCTGGCGAAACATTGACATTGACCTTGACGTCATCTGGCCATTCGCGCGCTTCCAAACATGCCTGACGCAGCACCCACCGGCCGATCGGAACGATCAACCGGGTGTCTTCCGCAAGCGGAATAAATTTACCAGGACTGACGAAACCGTGCTCGGGGCTGTTCCATCGGACCAGCGCTTCGAAGCTAACGAGCTTTTCCGTATTCGCATCGACCACTGGCTGATAATGCAGAACAAACTCATCAGCGAGAACGGCCTTTCGCAGTGACACCTCGAGCTGTCGCCGTTCTTCTGCTGTGGCATGCAATTCCGGCCTGAACTCGCAATGATTGCCGCCGCCTGCATCCTTGGCGCGGTACAGCGCAAGGTCGGCGTTGCGCATCAGGTCCTCGACCGAATTGCCATCGCGCAAGCCGATTGCGGAGCCGACACTTGCGCCAACATACAAAGTATGGTGGTCGACTTGGTAAGGCTCCGACAAGGTGGAAATCACGCGCCTGGCGATGTCGTCGATAATGTCAGGCTTTTCCAGGTCCGCAATGACTACCGCGAATTCATCGCCTCCCAGGCGCCCACACAGATGATCCCGGCCGACAATGGTCTGCAACCGGGCAGAAACCTGAGCCAAAAGCTTGTCACCAGTCATATGGCCGAGGGAATCGTTTACCGATTTGAAGCGATCAAGATCGACCATGAGAAGGGCGCAGCGCGTGCGGAATTTACCTGCGTGCTCCAGCGCGGCCCCCAAACCTTCATTGATTTGAAGACGATTGGGCAAGCTCGTGAGCGTGTCATAGCGGGCAAGATAGGCGATCTTCTCGCTCGAAGCGCGCTGCTCGGTTACGTCCGATCCCACTCCTCGAAAGCCGACAAACCGCCCGCGCTCATCACGCATGGGCGTGCCCGAAAGCTCCCACCAGCGTTCCTCTCCTCGAATCGTGACATGAACAACCAGATTTGAAAAATTCTCGCGGCTTTTCAGTTTTTCTGCCAACTCACGAAGGCTCGGCGCGTAATTTGCCGGAGCGCAATTATCGAGCGCGATCATTTGAAGGAGCGGCTTGCCTTCGGCTTCTGCCTGCTGGCAACCAAGAGCATACGCAAAGCGCGGGCTTACCGAACGCAGCAACCGTGTCGTGTCCACCTCCCACAGCCAGTCAGCCTCGTTCTCTTCGAACTCTCGAAGCAGAAGAGATACGACCTCTTCTTTTTCAGCAAGGTTCTCCTGTGCCAGACGGGCTTGAAGAAAGGTCCGGCACACCTCCACTGTTCCGGTCAGCGCAGTGAGCGTGAACAACGCGCTAATCATGGCCAGCACCCAGAATCCGTGGGTGAGTAAGTGAAACTGACCGGCCAGCCCGAGAATAGAAATTGAAACAAAAACGCTGGCTGGTGCCGCTCGGTAAAAAACCACAGCGCCGGTCATCAGCGCGGCCATGATCATCAGCAATCCGGCCAGCGCTCCTACCGGGCCGAAAGGAGCAAAGAACAGGATCGGGACCGACCAGAACATGCCCGAAACAACCGATGTCAGGGTCTGGCGATAGAATTCCCACGGTGTGACCTTGCGCCGCTCGGCATTTGCGAGGGAGCGATCAAACACGGTGCCGCGCAGGTTGATTAGCGCGAGCGCGACGACCCAGGCAACCAACCAACCGGTGTGGACGTATCCGTAGTAAAGCTGGGCCACAAGGATCGCCATCATGGCATGGGCATAAACGCGTCTGAACGTCTGGCCCGCAAGCGCGGAGAACTGCAATCCGCGCAGCCGTGCCCATTCCGCATCACCCTGATTTTTAAAACCCAGGACAGCAGAGGCAGACAGATCGGTTAACCCCGTCTGTGTTTTGTGTTTAACGACCGGCGTGCTCACGGGCTGCGCTATAGGCCGGTAAAGGTTATAACCTGGTAAAACCGCCACGTGAAAATCGCGATGGTTCGGGGATCGGAAAATACGCGACTTTCGTTCGATTTGAAACAGTTATGCGCGCCGCCAGCTTTAGACTGGGCAAGATCAGAGACGTGAAATGCAGCCGCGCGCATTTAAGCCAGTCACGACTCCAGGATTTACTCCACCGTCACTGATTTGGCGAGGTTGCGCGGCTGATCAACGTCAGTACCCTTCACCACAGCCACATGATAGGCAAGCAGCTGAACAGGAACTGCATAAACCAACGGTGCGATCAGCGGGTGCACAACCGGCATTTCTATCGTCGCCAGACACCCTTCGCCAGCCTCTGCAATACCGTCCGCGTCGGATATCAGCACAACTTTGCCACCGCGCGCACGCACCTCCTCCATATTGGAGACCGTCTTTTCGAACAGTGGGCCCGAGGGGGCGATTACCACCACCGGTACATCATCATCAATCAAAGCGATCGGGCCATGCTTCATCTCGCCCGAGGCATAGCCTTCTGCGTGTATATAACTGATTTCTTTGAGCTTTAAAGCACCTTCAAGGGCAATTGGATAATCCTGTCCTCGTCCGAGATACAGCACGTCGCGCGCAGGCGCGATGAGGGGTGCCATTTCGGCAATGTCATCATCGTGATCCAGTGCAGCGTTGAGCGCAGCTGGCGTCTCTAGCAGATGCTCGACGACATCGATTTCTTCTTCACGGCTCATCAACCCCTTCTTCACCGCCATATGCGCCGCCAAAGCCGCAAGAACCGCAAGCTGGCATGTAAACGCCTTCGTTGAAGCGACACCGATTTCAGGACCGGCATGCGTGGGAAGGAGAAGGTCGGCCTCGCGCGCCATCGAGCTGGTCGGCACATTCACCACCACTCCGATGACCTGACCATTTTCCTTACAATGGCGCAGCGCCGCCAGCGTATCAGCCGTCTCACCGCTTTGGGAAATGAACAGCGCAAGACCGCCCTCCTCCAAAACAGGATCGCGATAGCGGAATTCAGAGGCCACATCGATATCAACCGGAACACGCGCGAAATGCTCGAACCAGTATTTGGCGACCATCCCGGCATAATACGATGTGCCACAAGCAACGATCGTTAGACGCTTGATGCTAGAAATATCGAAATCGAATTGAGGAAGTGCGATCGAGTTGTTGTCGCGGCGCAAATAGGATCCGAGCGTTTGCGCAACTACTGTAGGCTGCTCGAAAATCTCTTTCTGCATGAAGTGGCGATAATTGCCTTTTTCGGTCGCTGCCGCAGACGCGCCGGATGCACGGATCTCCCGCTCCACCTCACTGCCATCAAGATCATAGATTTTCGCGCCGTCGCGCGTAATCACCGCCCAGTCACCTTCCTCGAGGTATGAAATGCGCTGTGTAAGCGGGGCAAGTGCCAGAGCGTCGGAGCCGAGATACATCTCCGCTTCGTCATCCGATGGCCCGTAGCCGACCACTAGCGGCGAGCCCAGGCGCGCGCCAATCAAGAGATCAGGGTATTCGCGAAATGCAATTGCCAGCGCAAAGGCTCCGCGCAGACGAGGCAGCACCTTACCAACCGCGTCCTTCGGTGCGGCGCCCACCTCGATTTCTCGTGAAATCAAATGCGCAACGACTTCGCTGTCGGTTTCACTTTCAAACTCCCGGCCATCGGCGCGCAGCTCTGCGCGAAGTTCCTTGAAATTCTCGATAATGCCGTTGTGAACGATCGCGACTTCATCAGTTGCGTGAGGATGCGCATTGGCGGCCGTGGGCGCCCCGTGCGTTGCCCAGCGCGTATGTGCGATCCCGACATTTCCTGGCGCATGGCTGTCTGCCAAGACGCCGACAAGATTCCCCAGTTTCCCCTCTGCACGGCGACGCACCAGTCTGCTCGAATGCAAAGTGCAAATTCCGGCGCTGTCGTAACCGCGATACTCCATGCGTTTCAGGCCATCGACCAAACGATCCGCCACCGGCTGATTGCCAACGATTCCAATAATTCCGCACATGCCTGATCGAACCCTTTGAAAATTCAAGCAGCCCCTATCGCCAAACTAATGAACGAAGGCTTGAGATATGCTCGCGTCTCTAGCCCTTAACGCGCCCGGGACAAGCTTTGTACTTCGCCATCGGCTTTCAATCCGTCACGCCATAGATAAAGTCCCGCGGCGATGATCAGCCCTGCCCCCCCAAGGGTGTAGACATCTGGTCGATCATTGAACCACCACCAACCCATGATGATAGCAACTATCATCTGCACGTAAATCGCCGGCGCAACCTGCGCCGCGCCCGCTTTGGATGTACCGATGTAGACAAGCCAATGCGCCGTTGTCGCCGTCAATGCAACAAGCGCACATCGCGCCACTACATCCCATGCTGGCCAACTGTAATCCATCGCCTGAATACCAGAAACCTTCAGCCCTGCTGAAATTACGATGAGCACCGGGGCGCATACGACAGCAACAAAAACCTGCATCGAAAGCGAGCTACCCTGGCCCAAGCTGGCCCGGTTCGCAATCATCAACAGCGCGAAGAAAGTCGCTGACAAAAGCGGCAGAAATGCCGCCAGACCAAGCTCAGCGAGATTGGGTCTCAAAACGATCACCACACCAATCAAGGCGATGCACGATACGCCGTATACAGACCGGCGCACTTCTTCGTTTAACAGCAGGCCAGCCAGAACCTGAGTCAGGACGGGTGCGAGAAATGCAATCGCCATCGCCTCGGCCAGCGGCATGATATGGATTGCGGAAAAGAAGAACACCGTAGCCAGTGCAAGGCATGCACCCCGTGCGATCTGAAGCCAGGGACTTACAGGAACAAAGGCCCCGGCACCTTCCTTTTTAAGCAATATCAGTGATAAAACGCTGGCACCGATGACGAACCGCAAAGCTGCAAAGGCATGTGCAGGCCATTCTCCGGCAGCGGTTTTTACCACGGCATCACCAAACGAAAGCGTGGCGAAACCAGTCGTTGCAAGAATAAGTCCAAGGCGTTCATCGCGTGTCACCAGCGCCCATTATGCGTCAGAGACGCCCGTGGGAAGAGCCGCCGAGCCAGATTCGTCGATTTTAGGGTTCGCGGCCCGCTTTCATCCCACAAATGCGAGTGATTGCGGCTTTCCCTCACTTGATGGTTTTGGTTCACCTCGGCGCAGATGCCGCATCAAGATGCTCGCAGCTTGCTGTCTCAGAGTGTCCTGGTCAGCTCCATATCCAGCATCGTAGCTTTGCATGACGCCGCGCCATCCCGGATTTTGATAGAAAGCCCTTAGCCGGTCATAAATGTCCTCGGTCCACCAAGGCACTGACTGCACCAGCCGGCTCGCAACAAAACCGTTAGCGTCATGAACGAGGTTGTCGAGACTTGAGAGATACGCAACCGGACGCCCCCCACTCAGCACATTCATCACCACCCCGCTATTGCCGCAAATGACGAGATCACAAGCGGCGATTTCATCATCCAGCGGGTTGCCTATTGTCAGCTCAACTTTCTCATCATCCAGCGCAAGGTCGGAAAAATCGGTCTTTAGCAGTTGCACGGGATGCTGACGGATCAGGACACGCGCTTCGGGCAAATCGATGCGGATCGTAGCGATAAGGCTTCGCAAAACGTCAACTTTGGTCCCGGCAGTCAAAAATATCCCGACAGTCTTGACCTCATCGCGCCATACCATTTCGTGCGCAGTTCCGGGCTGTCCGATGTAGGCGACTTCTGCAGTGCAATCGCTTCGATCTTGGTAAGTTTCGGTGACTTTCCGTCCATAAAACAGTCCACAATCCGCGTAAACCGGTGGAACAAACGCGCTGTTGGCTGGCACGGGCGCATGGTTTGAATAAATTACGCGCCGCCCATATCGGTGAGCGGCCGCAGCCATGCCAACGGTTTCAGGACTGTAATTGCTCGGAATTATGGCAGCACCAAGAGCCTTGCGCTCTTCAAACATCCACGAAAATCGCATGTAGAAAGCCAGCGCGCTCGCAATGCGGGCTGAAGGCATAAAGGTGTGTGTGCGAGCAAGCGTGCAAAGAAACGGCCAGACACGGCGCAGTGCACCAAGCAATCTTAACGCAATTCTCGCCTGCGCAAGTCCCACGATGTGCTGGCGGCTCAGAGTCAGGCGAAGAATGTTCACACCTGGAACCAGCGCCGCGACGCGGGCAATAGTTTTATGTTCATTGTCAAAATGTGAAATCGAAACAGCTTCGGCATCGCCATCGTCCACCGGACCCACGGACAGGGCGCATTTGAGCATGTACAGGAAAAGGACGAGCGGCTGGAAAAACAGCGCTCCAGACTTTTCGTAAAGACTGTCAACGAGCCTGTAGACAGTGTTCTTAGCCTTGATCTCCTCAAACACCGCAGTTCGGCTGGCTGAGGTTTCCATCTGCCGGACAATACCGATTGCAGTGGCGAGATCGTACTGATCGCGCGTGCGCGATGGCTCATATCTGGGCGAAGTCGCCTCGTCATTAACGGGAACTGCCACCCCTGACGGCTGAGCGAAGGCCTCGCTCACTTTAACCGCATTGAAAGCCACTCTGCTCTACCTCACGACAGTCATTGATGCATCGCCGGACGCGTTGCCCGATCTGGAATAGTCGCTGTATCGCAGGCAATCGTTAACAATTTAGGTTTACAGAATATCAAGCACTGGCTGCGGCGAGTGCGAGGGGCGAGGCCAAAAGAGCATTTAATGATCCGCAAAGCACTCCAGTCAAAAGCGAAGACATTTCTGGCTATCCAGTCATTGTTTTATGGCTTTGCGAACAGCATCGAAGCGCTTGTGCCGTTTCTGCTGGCACCTATCCTGACCCGCATGCTTGATCCCACCGGTTACGGGATCTGGGTCTTGTTCATCACTTACGCGACATTCCTGCGCCCTATTGTCGGTTTGACCACGCAGGATGCCATCAGGATGCGTTTTTATGATTTCGAGCAGAAAGAGCTGGATCAGTTTACGCACACTGCCCTGTTTGTGATGGCAGTGCTGGCAATCTTTGTGTCGGCCATTGCATTCATATTTGGCGGCCCGATCTCGACCGCAACCAAATTCCCGGCGGAATGGCTGGTTAGTATCGTAATCGCCGCATTGCTGTTCGAAGTCTTTTACACCGTTCTGGCGCTCCAGCAGTTTCACAATAGGCGCATGGCATTTCTCGGGACACATGTGATCCAGGCGGTTCTCAGCATGATCTTTATCGTCGCATTCCTGCTTGCAGGCTGGGACTGGCGCGGCGTTGTCCTCGGCCGGATGCTCAGCATGGGGATCGCAACCGCGTTCTCGCTCCGCTCGCTCGGCTTCAGCTTGCGCGGATTGATCAAGGTCCCTGAACGCTCATTTTATCGCAACATCGCCTCTTTCGGGATCAAGTACTGGCCGGCGGGAGCGGTCGTGATGGCGATGGCGACCGCAGACAAGGTTATTGCCGCGCATTACCTCGGGGTAGAGGCCAGCGCGATGTACGGTGTTGCGGCGCTGTTCGCCTCCGCATTCTGGATCGTAAATTACAGCTTTGTCATGGCGTGGACACCGTGGCTTTTTCGCAAGCTCAAAAACGCAGGGAGCGGCGGCATGCAGGAAGTGGCCTCTGTCTCTATGCTTTACTTTGCGCTCGCCGCGATTGCCGCGTTCGCGTTCTATTTCTTCGCGGTACTTGTTGCGCCGATCCTGCTGGGTGAAGCGTTCCATACGGCGATACCGCTGCTGCAATATGTGATGATTGCAATCGTCTTGCAGGGGTACTTCATGCACAACATGAAATTCCTGCATTTCGAGAAACGCATCGAGACAATGTCACTGTTCAGCGCCATGACGATCGGCCTGAATATCTGGCTGAGTGTGGCATGGGCGCAAACCATGGGAATTCGGGGCATTATGCTGGCCACAGCGGTGTCTTTCGGCGCCGCATTCATTATCAGCGGATTGCTGGTCATGGCCCGCTATTTGAACATTCGTAAGGGAGCGAAGTCCGTTGCTTGATAACAAAAGCATTCTTGTAACTGGTGGAACCGGGTCATTCGGGCGGGCATTTGTCCGCACCGTGCTTGCCAAATATCCGGGCGTGCGCCGGCTCGTCATCTATTCTCGCGACGAGCTGAAACAGTATGAAATGAGCCAGGAGTTCTCGCAGCAGGAATTTCCGCAGCTGCGCTATTTCATCGGTGACATTCGAGATCAGGACCGGCTTCGCCGTGCTCTGGAAGGGATCGACATTGTCGTTCATGCCGCCGCGCTGAAACAGGTGCCGGCGGCTGAATATAACCCGTTCGAATGCATCAAGACAAATGTTCTGGGCGCACAAAATGTGATTGAGGCGTGTTTCGATACCAAGGTTTCGAACGTGGTCGCTCTATCAACAGATAAGGCCGCAGCCCCGATCAACCTTTATGGCGCGACCAAGCTTTGCTCAGACAAGATCTTCACCGCCGCAATGAACATTAAGGGCGCGCGCGATCTGAAGCTTTCGGTCGTGCGTTACGGCAATGTTATTGGCAGTCGCGGTTCGGTTGTTCCGTTCTTCCTTGCCCAGCGCAAGAACGGCGTGATTCCGATTACCGACCCGACGATGACGCGCTTCAACATTTCGCTGGAGGAAGGCGTCCAGATGGTGCTGTGGGCTCTGGAGAATGCCCATGGCGGCGAAATCTTCGTGCCCAAGATTCCAAGCTACCGGATTACCGACGTGGCCGATGCGATTGCGCCCGAGTGCGAACAAAAGATCGTCGGCATCCGGCCCGGTGAGAAAATCCATGAAGAGATGATCACCACCAGCGACAGCCCGAATACGATCGACCTCGGTCCCTATTACGCCATTTTGCCAAGCACGGCCGAGCTCACGGATGATTATCTCGCGATGCGCGGCGGCACGCTTGTTGAGCTGGGCTTCGCCTACAACAGCGGCACCAACCCGGATTTCCTTTCGGTCGAGCAGCTGCGCGAATTGGTTCGCAAGCATGTCGATCCGACGCATGAAGTGTGATGGCAGGCTACATTCCCTATGGGCGGCAATCGATAACCGAGGCGGATATCGCTGCGGTTGTCGACGTCCTTGAATCTGATTTTCTAACGCAAGGCCCTGTCGTCCCGGCATTTGAGGAGGCCGTAAAGGCCCAGTGCGGAGCGAAGCACGGCATCGCTGTCAACAGCGCCACGAGCGCCCTGCACATAGCCTGCATGGCATTGGACGTGGGCCCGGGCGACAGTGTCTGGACAAGCCCGCTCACCTTCGTCGCCAGTTCCAACGCCGCGCTCTATTGCGGGGCGAGTGTAGACTTCGTCGACGTCGATCCGCGTACTTACAACATGTGCCCAGAAAAACTGGCGAGGAAGCTGGACAAGGCAGCTGAGCAAGGGACCTTGCCCAAGGTGATAATCCCGGTGCATCTCACCGGGCAATCATGCGATATGGCGGCAATCCATGCTGCGGCGAGCCGGCACGGGGTGCGCATTATCGAAGATGCATCGCACGCAATCGGCGGTTGCTTCCGCGGCGAACCGGTCGGCAATTGCCGTTACAGCGATATCGCGGTGTTCAGCTTCCATCCGGTCAAGATTGTCACCACCGGTGAAGGCGGTATGGCGATGACTAATGACGCCCGCCTGGCTGAAATGATGGCGCTTTACCGCAGCCATGGCATCACCCGCGATCCAGACTTGCTGCAACAGCAGGACGCTGGCCCGTGGTATTACGAGCAGCACCATCTCGGCTACAATTACCGCATGACTGATATCAACGCGGCGCTGGGTCTGAGCCAGATGGAAAGGTTGCAAGCATTCGTCGAACGTCGCCGCGCGATTGCTGCTACCTATGACGAAGCGTTTGCCGGGCTACCCATCACGACACCGTGGCAACATGCAGATGCGGGGTCGGCGTGGCACCTTTATGTCATCAGGGTCGACCGGTCTCGGGCTTCGCAGAGCCATCGCGCCGTATTTGATGAGCTGCGCAGCGCTGGGATCGGTGTAAATCTGCATTACATTCCCGTCTATCTTCAGCCCTATTACCGCCAGCTTGGCTTTGAACCGGGCCTGTGCCCGAATGCGGAAAGCTATTACGCGGAAGCAATCAGTCTGCCGATGTTCCCTTCTATTACCGATGAACAGCAGCAGGAGGTTATTGCTGAAGTTAGCAAGGCTGTCGCATTATGAATATCGCCATCATTCCGGCACGAGGTGGCAGCAAGCGTATCCCGCGCAAGAATGTCCGCCAGTTTTGCGGACAGCCGATGATCGCATGGCCGATCACAGCGGCGCGCCAGTCGGGCCTGTTTGATCACATTATCGTGTCGACCGATGACGATGAAATCGCCGAGATTGCTAGGGAGGCCGGTGCTGAAACGCCGTTTGTCCGCCCTGCCCAATTGGCAGATGACCACACCGGCACAATCGATGTGATCACCCATGCCCTTGGCTGGGCGGTCGATGCGGAATGGCCGGTAGAGGCGGCCTGCTGCATCTATGCGACAGCCGCTTTTATCGCGCCGGACGATCTGGAGCGAGGACGCGAGATGCTGTGCGAAAGCGTGGATTTCGTTTTTCCAGCTGTGCGTTATGGCCACCCGCCGCAGCGCGGCTTTACCGCGGGGGAAAACGGCGACCCCGATTTTCTTCATCCCGAACATCGCACCACGCGCACCCAGGATCTGCCCGAGGTCTACCACGATTCCGGCCAGTTCTATTGGGGTACGCGGCAAGGCTGGATGAACAACCCAGATTTGCTCGGGCCCAGGTCGCGGTTCTTCGAACTGCCTGAGTGGCGCGCCCGCGATATCGACAGACCGGAAGACTGGACGATGGCGGAGCAGCTGTTTCAAGTCACCCGTCAGGGTACACATTGAGGTGGGACTGCTGTGAAGATCGCATTTCGCGTGGACGCCTCAGCGGCGATCGGCACCGGTCATTTGCGCCGCTGCCTGTCGCTTGCGCAGGCGCTGCGAGATCTCAAAGCGGAAATTTGCTTTCTCACTCGCGATCTGGGGTTGAACAGCAATGCAATTGTCGCAGAGCACGGGTTTGTCGGACGTAGTCTCGGCGCACCTGATGGGATCTGTAATAGCGATCCAGAAATCCCGCACAGCGCATGGGCTCAGGTGTCACAACAGCAGGACATATCTGAGAGCATCGAGGCACTAGAGGACTTTACGCCGGACTGGATCGTCATCGACACTTATGCTTTTGATGCGCGGTGGCACGAGGCAATGCGGGAAGCCATGCGTTGCCGAATTGCCGTGATAGATGATCTCGCCGACCGCGCTCTCTCTGCTGACCTGCTTGTCGATCAAAATTACGCACCCGATCATCGGGCAAAGTATGCTGATGTGCTGACCAAGCAGACGCGCATTTTGGGAGGGCCGCGTTACGCGATGCTGGGCCCAGCCTATGCCGACGCAGCGGCCTATGAGTTCAAAGGACAAGTCCAGTCGATCGGCGTATTCATGGGCGGTGTCGATAAAGACAACCATTCGGCCATGGTTCTGGACGCGCTCGATCGGATTGGCTTTTCTGGAGGTGTTGAGATCGCGACAACCTCAGCCAACCCCAACCTCGATTTGCTATCGGACCGTGTCAGAGTCCGAGCCAATACGAGCGTCTCGGTGGACCTCCCGGACCTGGCCAGCTTCTTTACGCGGCACGATCTGCAAATCGGCGCAGGCGGCGGCGCAAGCTGGGAGCGGTGCCGTGTCGGGGTTCCGACACTGCTTGTCGCGCTCGCATCCAACCAGATGGCCGTCGCGCCCCTGCTCGCAGCGGCGGGTGTTGCGGCCTATGTCGAGAGCCCCTGCGCTGAAAGACTGGGAGACGAAATTGCCAAACTGATGGCAGACGCGCCGCGCCGCCGAACCCTCTCAGAAAAATCGCGCAAGATGGTTGATGGTCTGGGCGCAAAACGCGCTGCCCTCGCCATGCTGGGCTCCCGCATCCATATTCGCCGTGCAACGCAGGATGACGCGCAGTTGATGTTTGAATGGCGCGGAGATGCAACCACGCGTGCCGTCTCGCGCGAAGCCGGAGAGCTCGATTGGGAAAACCACAAGACTTGGCTCTCTGGGGTCCTCGCTGATCCCGCGCGCAAGCTTTACGTTGGCGAAATTGGCGATCTTCCTGTCGGTGTAATCCGGTTTGATTTTTCAGAGGAAGCGCGCGCGGAAGTGTCGCTGTACCTCGATCCTTCGCTTCACGGTCTGGGCCTCGGCCCGCACATGCTGCTTGCCGGAGAGGATGCGGCCAATGTCGATACGGTCGATGCGACAGTGCTCGAAGAAAACCACGCATCGCACCGCCTGTTTGAAGCGTGCAGCTACGCCCGCACCGGACCAACAACCTGGATCAAGCAACGCCGTTTCCAGAACGGGTTGTCCCATCAACAAAGCGCCAGCTAAAAGGCGAAAACCAGACGGAGTTTTCGATGACAATGCAGATCAATGGACGCCCCATCGGGTTATCGGCGCGCCCTTATCTGATTGCGGAGATGAGCGGCAATCACAACAAATCGCTCGAACGCGCGCTTGAGATCGTGGATGCGGCGGCTGAATGCGGGGCCGATGCGATCAAATTGCAGACATACACTGCCGACACATTGACATTGGACGTCGATATGCCGGGCTTCGTTATCGACGATGAAGACAGCCTTTGGAACGGCAGCAGGCTTTATGACCTTTATGCGGAGGCGCACACGCCATGGGAATGGCATGCCCCGATCATGGCGCGCGCAAAAGAGCACGGCATTGATTGCTTTTCCTCACCATTCGATGCCACCGCCGTAGACTTTCTCGAGAAGCTTGATGTCCCGGCTTACAAGGTCGCCAGCTTTGAATCGATCGATCTGCCGCTCGTTCGGCGGGTTGCTCAGACCGGCAAACCGATGATCATCAGCACCGGCATGGCAAGCGTGATTGAGATTGGCGAGGCACTGGACACAGCGCGAGACGCCGGGAACGAGAATGTCTGCATTCTGAAGTGCACAAGCACCTATCCCGCCACACCGGCCAACACCAATATCCGCACGATTGCGAACATGCGCGAGACGTTTGGATGCGAGGTGGGGCTTTCCGATCATACGATGGGTTGCGGTGTTGCAGTTGCCGCTACAGCCTTTGGCGCAGTCCTTATCGAAAAGCATTTTACCCTGAACCGTGCTGATGGCGGCGTGGACAGCGCATTCAGCCTTGAACCGGCGGAGTTTCGCGCCTTGCGGGAAGAAACCGAGCGGGCCTGGCAATCGCTTGGTCAGGTCACTTATGGCGGGACCAAGGCTGAGAGCGCTTCAAGACAGTTCCGCCGTTCGCTCTATGTTGCTGAAGACATGGCTGAAGGCGAAACCTTTAACGAAACCAACCTGCGCTCGGTAAGACCGGGCTTTGGTCTTCCGCCCAAGCATTACGACGTTTTGCTCGGCAAGCGGGTAAACCGTGCGCTTAAGAAAGGCACGCCGGTTAGCTGGGATCTGATCGCCTGATACTGCCAACATCGGCTGGGTAAAGGAAACGACCGGCTTCAGTTCTTGCGCGTGTAATAGGTGTATTCCAGCATTTTGCCATCATGCTCTAGTACAGGTTCGTATTGTGCGAGGATCGCATTGAAACGCTCGTCTTCGGCAAACACCTTTGTCCAGTCCACTTTGATATGGCGAAGCGGCCAGCTGGTGCTGCGATCAAGGATCAGAACGTCCGGTGGCAGATCTTCCCAGAGGCTTAGCAGTTGATTGTGCAAGATCGCGCGGCCCGGATCATCCATGCGAGACGGTGGTGCAAGCTTTCCAGCATTTTCCGGCAGGTCATCGGGATGAAGTTCTGAGGCAACATATGCCATATTGACATTCGGGTTCCACCTCAGCGCGCCATTTGAGGCGAGATACTGGCTAAATGGCGATGGGTGCATGGTCAGCAACCCCACGCGCTTGCCATGCACGGAGATACCGGCACTTTCCATCGCCTGCGAAACCTCGGCAACCGAATTGAGATATGGGGCCGTAGAGCGAAATTCGATGATGACCGGCCTCGCAATCAGCAGCAAAAGCGCGAGCTGCCACAGAAGTTTGACGTGCGGCCGGATCATCCAGAGCCATGCGAGATAGGCCATTGTGATCAGGAAAACGTGGTGGGTATACCAGCGCGCCTGTATCCACGCGGCAATGACCGCCGCTACGACTAGCGCCAGACCGATCAAACTCACCCGCGGCGGAATTTTGAACACGAAAGCGATCAGCAGGAAAAACACCGAGAGCGACGAACGGATCGCTGCCTGCTCGATATTGATGCGGGTTGAAGTCAGGTTCGCGTCGATAGCGCTAACGATCGTGGCGATGGCTTCACGTTGGCTCGGATCAAGCACGAGCCAGATCAGTAAGTACACCGCGACCACAGAGCCGGAAACAAGGTTCTCTATCTGAAAAAACTGCACCAATTTGCGGCGGTCCACCGCAGCTGCAAGCTCGACCAGGACGACGACCAGCGCATATAAATATTTGAAAAGCAGCGTTGTGCCCAGCCACAAACCAAGGATAGCCCGCGTCTTCCACCCGATATGTTCTTTCTCCGGGTCGGATATTCGCAGAACGAGATATGGCCACAGCCCCAGCATCACCAAATGCTCGCGCAGGCCGAACACATCCTTGTAGAGGACCGGGATCACCGTCAGGATAGCGATTGAGCCCACAAGAAAGAGCGGCGATGCGCCCACGCTTGCGCGCCGGATGTGATAAGCAAATCCGCACGAAAACAGGATCGTCACGCCGGTCATCAAAACGATCACGAGGTCGGGGCTTAAGCCGCTCACATCGCTCAGCGATATGGCAAGGGTGGCCCACGCACGCTCAATGGGCGGGAAATAGAGACTGTAATTTTCGAAGTCTGCACCCAGCGCTTCCGCAAGGCCAGCAGACAACACCGCTCCTGCTAGATCCCAGTGGATCCAATACACCGAGCTGTAAAACGCTCTGAGGCCTGCGAGCAAAACGAGAGAAGATGCGGCAAACACACCTATTGAGGGCGGCGACCATGGATTGCCGCGCTCGGCTGCGAAATTCTGCCCCCGGCGGCTGCTTGCAATTTCTGATTGTATGCCGAAATTCATCGCCGCGCTTTAACGCAAACTCTTATTGAGATGGTTAACACGGCGCTCTTACTGTGAATATCTTTGGCCACGGGCACGTGGATTGATAGCGATAATACGGGCGTCAGTCTTGCGACAGGTCCGATAGAAGCATCGAAGATCGCGTAAACGTGCTCTTAACCTTCTCACTCCCCAGAATTTGGCGCTTTGTACGCAAATGCGCTTATCGCGGTTGACGATCATCAATCTGCGCATTTTAGGAAAAAAATAAGGTTTCCAAATTATTCACCAAGTCCAGAGAGGCGCTGTTCGCGGTTTGCGAGCATGCGCATTGAAACAATGTTTGTCCTTGGGGGCTTGGAATGAGCGCATTCGGTAAAAAAGGCGGAGCGGGCGGAATGAAACCGGGCGGAAGGCCCGCTTTCGGGGTTGCTCGCCCGATGAAATCCGGAAACGGCGCTGGCGAAGAGTCCAAGCAGGGTGGCGATCAGTTTCCGCCCCTACCCGATGAAGGTGAAAAGACTGAAAGCGCGCCGGCACCTGCCCAAAGCTCGAAGCCGCAGAATGCCGACGACGCGATGAACCGTCTGCAAGAGCGCATGAACGCGACTCACACGCAGGAAGAACAAGGCGGATTCGAGGCAAGCGTTCACAAGATCAAGGAACAGGTGCTGCCGCGCCTGCTCGAACGTGTCGATCCCGAGGCAGCAGCGACACTCTCGAAAGAGGAGCTGTCCGAAGAGTTCCGCCCGATCATCATGGAAGTGCTGGCCGAGCTCAAGGTCACGCTAAACCGCCGCGAGCAGTTTGCGCTCGAAAAGGTGCTGATCGATGAACTGCTGGGTTTTGGTCCGCTCGAAGAGCTGCTGAACGATCCGGACGTGTCCGATATCATGGTCAACGGCCCCGATCAGACCTATATCGAGAAAAAGGGTAAGCTCGTCATCGCGCCGATCAAGTTCCGCGATGAACAGCACCTCTTCCAGATCGCGCAGCGTATCGTGAACCAGGTCGGCCGCCGCGTTGACCAGACCACGCCGCTTGCCGACGCCCGTCTGAAAGACGGCAGCCGTGTGAACGTCATCGTCCCGCCGCTTTCGCTGCGCGGCACCGCAATTTCCATTCGTAAGTTCTCCGAGAAGCCGATTACGCTCGATATGCTCAAGGACTTCGGGTCGATGAGCGAGAAGATGTGTACTGCACTCAAGATCGCGGGCGCCTGCCGGATGAACGTGGTTATATCCGGCGGTACCGGTTCGGGTAAAACGACCATGCTCAACGCCCTGTCGAAGATGATCGATCCGGGCGAGCGCGTGCTGACCATTGAGGACGCCGCCGAACTTCGCCTGCAACAGCCGCACTGGCTGCCGCTCGAAACGCGTCCGCCAAACCTTGAAGGCCAAGGCGCCATTACCATTGGTGACCTGGTGAAGAACGCCCTGCGTATGCGTCCTGACCGGATCATCCTGGGTGAAATTCGTGGCGCAGAATGTTTCGACCTTCTCGCCGCCATGAACACCGGTCACGACGGTTCGATGTGTACACTTCACGCCAACAGCCCGCGCGAATGCCTCGGCCGTATGGAAAACATGATCCTGATGGGCGACATCAAGATCCCGAAAGAAGCTATTTCCCGCCAGATCGCGGAATCCGTCGACCTGATCGTACAGGTGAAGCGTCTGCGCGATGGTTCGCGTCGCACCACCAACATCACCGAGGTGATCGGGATGGAAGGCGACGTGATCGTGACGCAGGAATTGTTCAAGTTCGAATATCTGGACGAAAGCGAAGACGGCAAGATCCTGGGTGAATTCCGTTCGTCGGGTCTGCGTCCCTACACGCTTGAAAAGGCTCGTCAGTTCGGCTTTGACCAGGCTTATCTGGAAGCGTGTCTATAAGGGCACTCAGCGCATTCTAAAGTGCGCTGAACGGCGTCTACAGCCACCCACCGATTACCACGGGCATGCTCATCGCGAGCATTCCCCCGCCAATGATCGCGCACAGCACGAACATCGTGGTCCACGGCATAAAGCCAACCCTCTCCAACCGGGTAACATTGCGGGTGCGGTTGCGCCGGCGCTCCATCAGCCCGCATATGGCCGCGAGTAACCAGAAACAGCCCCCCACAATCGCAAGCTGCGATGCATCGCTCATCAGCGCAAACTGGTTCCACAGGTCCATAGGATCAGCGATGTAGTGTATCACGGCGCTTGCGCAATGCTGCGGCGCGCCTACAGCGCGACCATCATGGATGGTTCTGTCGCCCGCCCTCGCCCATTTCTCGCACTTGCCCTGCGGCTTGTGACGGCGGCTGTGCTCGCGACCATGGCCATGCTGGTAAAGGTCGCGGGCGAGCGCGGGGTCCACCTGGCAGAGCTGGTATTCTGGCGACAGGCAATCACATTGCTTTGCGTTGTCGGCTTGCTTGCGCTTTGGGGAAGGCTCGCCACAGTGAAGACCTCCCGGCTCTCTGCCCATCTCAGGCGGGCGATTTACGGGATTACCGGAATGTTCTTCGTATACGGCGCGGTTATGCTGTTACCCCTGCCAGAGGCGACCGCAATCAGCTTTACCGCACCGTTCTTTGCAGTGATGATTTCTGTCCTGTTTTTCGGTGAGAAAGTGGGGCTTTATCGCTGGGGTGCAGTTGTTCTGGGTTTTGCAGGTGTGCTGGTCATCACCCAGCCGGGCAGCGGAATGGTTGATCCGCTCGGAGCTGCTGTCGGACTGGTCGCCGCTCTGCTGGTTGCGCTCATCAGCTTCCAGGTGCAGGATCTCAACAAGACCGAAACCCCGTGGGCCATCGTGTTCTGGTTTACGACGTTTACCGCTCCCCTGAGTGCTTTAGCCCTTCCATTCGTTTATCAGTCCCATACGAGTGAGACTTGGGGAATTATCATTGCAATGGCGCTTTGCGGGGCGCTTGGCCAGATCCTGCTCACGACGTCGCTTCGGTTCGGATCGGCTGCCGTCATCCTGCTGATGGACTACACCGCACTGTTGTGGGCGACCTGGTATGGGTGGAGTATTTTTGA
>CALLQC010000015.1 GCA_938015255.1 uncultured Erythrobacter sp. | reverse complement strand
GTTTGGCACCTCGATGTCGGCTCATCACATCCTGGGGCTGGAGCAGGTCCCAAGGGTTTGGCTGTTCGCCAATTAAAGTGGTACGTGAGCTGGGTTCAGAACGTCGCGAGACAGTTTGGTCCCTATCTGCCGTGGGCGTCGATACTTGAAAGGAGTTGCCCCTAGTACGAGAGGACCGGGGTGAACATACCTCTGGTGTACCAGTCATCCTGCCAAGGGTGCCGCTGGGTAGCTATGTATGGACGGGATAACCGCTGAAAGCATCTAAGCGGGAAGCCTCCCTTAAGATAAGGTATCATCGAACCGTCATAGACCATGACGTTGATAGGCTGGGTGTGGAAGCGCAGTAATGCGTGGAGCTAACCAGTCCTAATAGTTCTGTTCGCGCTTGAGAGTCTGCACTGTCAATGACAGGCCTGAATTGGTCAGTCGTGGCAGGAGGAATTCTCCAGCCAGATACGCCCTTTGCAACACGTCACTCCGAAAAGAGTGCACATCGATTTAAAACCCTGTTTCAACAAGCTTTATTGCTTGGTGACCATAGCGTCTGTGACCCACCCGATCCCATCTCGAACTCGGCCGTGAAACCAGACCGCGCCGATGGTACTATGTCTTAAGGCATGGAAGAGTAGGTCGTCGCCAGGCATTACAGCTTGTTGGAGCAAGGAAAACCCATTCACAGTCAAAGGGCTTGCCTCCGGGTAGGCCCTTTTGGCGTCTCTAGAGACGCTGCAAAACGGTGCCGCGGGATGGAGCAGTCCGGTAGCTCGTCAGGCTCATAACCTGAAGGTCGTAGGTTCAAATCCTACTCCCGCAACCACCGTTTTTCCTGCACAAAATTCGGTTAAATATCATCCAAACCGGAAGTTTGATTTGGGCTGTGCCGGCCGTCAGAGGTGTCGCGTGCGCTTGGTCCGGATCAATAGCTCAACAGCTCCTTCTGTCTTCAAAAATCAATGCTCTTGAGACTGCAAAGATTTGATTGTTCCCCGACAAAAATGGTCACGGCGCTATGGCGCAATGGTGATGATGTTTTTTGTGTCAATGAAGTTCAAAGTTCGTCCCTCGAATACGTCGACGAGCTCAGTTGTTGCTTTTTGTGTGGCAAGTGAAGCGATGGTTGTTTCGACACTCGCAATTTGTTCTTCGGTTGCTCCAGCTTCACTGAGTGAGGCTCGCACACCCGCTGCGAGGGCTTTGGATGTTTCGGAGATGGCCGTACTTTGACGCACCCAGAACCCGCCGATTCCTATAACAATTCCGAAGTCATCGTCGGTCGCCAAGGTCGCTTTGCATCTTCGAAACACGGGATCAGCCCCGATACCCTTCAACGCCGAGATTTCTGAATTTTTGAGCTTGTACGTCCAGTACTCCGCTTCGACATTCACGCTCTGGCTTCCAATCTTTGCGTAAGCCGCGTTGATCCCCGCGCTCGCGCGTTCGAGCAGTGCATCGTTTAAGCCTCCGGCGCTGAGAGCTTTGATAAGATCAACTCCGAAGCCGAACCGATTTTGAGAGTTTCTTTTGTATGCAATTTCGAAGGAGTTGATTTTCGTGGCAGCAAGCGTTTCGGGCGAAAGATCGCCTTCAATGCATCGAGCTGGGATGGATCCCGAGCGATCGGTTTTCAGACCGCCGATATAGCTCCAGATTTCGTTGTCATCTCTTTCCAGTATTGGGTTGTCGTCCAGATACAATCTGGGATCGTTTGTTGGTGCGCACTCAAACTTTTCTGAGGAGGGACACGCGACTTCCTCTTTAAATTCCGCTGATCCTATCCGAATATCCGCTTTCGCAGGTGCACAGGCCAGAATAGCTGCAGTCATCGCAGCCGTTGCAGTGTAACAGATCTTCATAGAGCCCCCTCTTTGATGAAGAGTTGGTTGCTTGAAATATTCGATATAATCAAGTCGGATTTGCTCTTACGGGAATGAAATTCCCTAAGAAGTCAGAGATCATTGTTCTAACGCAGGTTAGCGGCCCGTTAAAAAAGATATTCCATCAGCCCTCGCGCACTTGGTGGAGGAACATCTCGACCTGCTGGGTCAGGGTTTCCGCCTGCCGATCGAGATCATTCGCGCTTGCGAGTACTTGCGTTGCAGCTTCACCGGTCGAGTTGGATAGCTCGCGCACGTCCGCGACGTGGCCCGAGATTTTTTCGGTGCCCTTTGCTGCCAGATCAATGCTGCGCGCGAGGTCCTGTCCGGCGACTGATTGCTGATCGACCGCGCTGGCGATCGAGATTGCGGTGGTCTCCAGTTCCTTCACCTGTTCGGCGATTGACCGCAGCGCCTTGACGCTGTCTCCGGTGGTGTCCTGCATCGAGCGGATTTGCTGTGCAACCTGATCGGTCGCGCGACTTGTCTGCATCGCGAGCTCTTTCACTTCGCTCGCAACCACCGCGAAACCGCGGCCGGCCTCGCCGCCTCTTGCCGCTTCGATCGACGCATTCAGCGCGAGCAGATTGGTTCGCTGCGCAATTGTTCTGATCAACTCGACAATCTGTCCCACCTGCTCGGCAGAGGCTGACAAAGCAGAAATTGTAGTATCTGCCTGCTCTGTCGCGTTGGCGGCATGCCTTGCCAACTCGCTAGAAGAGGTTGCCTGTCGACTGATCTCGTTAATCGACAATGCAAATTCGTCACTTGCAGCAGCAGCCGCAGTTGCGCCAGTGTTCGCCTCTGTCATATCTCTTGCCAGATCGTGAGTGCGCAGTGTCGCTTGTTCTGCGGTGCCAGCCATGTTTTTAGCCGTACCCTGAAGTTCACGAGAGGCAGAGCTGACAGTGCTAACCACGTCTCCCACTGTCCGCTCGAATTTTGTAGCAACATCGTCCAGCAGGGCGGCCCGCCGTCGGTCTGTTTGCTCGCGTTCCTGTTCCCTCAGCTTCTGTGTCCGGATCTCTTCATCTGCCCGTTCGGCACGCTCGCGCGCCCAGATTTCGAGTTGGTGGTTGGCGCGCTTAAACATGTCCAGCGATCGGATCATGGCCCCAATTTCATCCTTACGTTCTGCACCTGCAAGGTCGAAATTGCGGTCTCCCCTTGCCAGCTGAACCATCCTCTCGGTCACTTCAGACACTTTCTGAGAAAAGTCAGTCGAAAGATACGCAAGGCCGGCCACTAAGATCACCGCTCCGGAAAGGCCCAGCACAGCGACCACCGAAACAATGGCGTAAAAGTATCGCAAGCCGTTTTCCTGAACTTCCCCCGCGTAACTAGAAAGATCGACCGCAAATTCATCGGCTCGCGCGAACAGCGCATCGCCGTGATCAGAAAGTTCGTAAGCGAGTGCGACAGAACGTTCGCTGCGCCCTTCGCGTTCCAAGGCTTCCATCAGCGCAATGAATGTCCCGTTGTATTCAGCGAAGCTCGCTTTGGTTTCTTCGAGCCGATCCGAGAGTTGCGGGGCGTGCTTGGTCACCACGGCCTCAACCTCTCTCAATTGACGGTTTGCGGCTGCGAAGCTTTGTTGCTGCCGTGTGAGACCCTCGGTCTCCTGACCGAAGATTACCCGCACAGTGTTGTAGCGCAGTTCACCCGTCGTGCCTCGAAGTTCAGTTGATGCTACGACCCCGTCATTTATCTCGGATGATTTCTGGTAACGCAGAAAGACTTCACTCAACCCTAGGGTCAATATAAGGGCGATTGCGAAGCCTACGGCAAAGAAAGTCCCGAAGATCACACGGATCTTCGCGCGGATTTTCAAGTCACGAAACCACGAAGCTCGCTCTAGAATTCCTTGTTTTCCATGGCTTGGGAATTCCAGGTTTTCACTTGGTCCAGAACCAGTGCCCTCGGTGCTGGTAGGATGCAATGCGATTAGACCATCCTGATCTCCTCGCAGGTTCATCATACTCATTCTCAAATATCCTGTAGGGAAAAACTAATTGTAAAATTTATAAAGATAAACAGTTACAATTCAATTTACAGTACAGAGCAATGAGTACTTGGAGTATTAACTTGATCGAACTTTCGCAAGAAAGCCATCAACTTGATGGCGCAGCGTCGATGCCTGATTTTCTAGACTAGTTGCGCTCGACAAGACTTGACTAGCTGCTGATCCGGTCGAAAGAGACAGGTCGCGAGCTTCATCGATATGAACAGACACCTGTTCTGTTCCTCGTGCCGCAAGATCAATCGATCGGGCGAGATCCTGTCCAGCCACCGACTGTTGGTCGACAGCGCTGGCAATCGAAATCGCAGTGGTTTCGAGCTCTTGGATCTGGTTTGAGATAGTCCGCAACGCCCCAACGCTGGCTCCTGTTGAATCCTGCATCGCCCGGATCTGGTCTGCCACTTGGTCGGTAGCTCGGCTGGTTTGCATGGCTAGCTCTTTGACCTCGCTTGCCACAACTGCGAACCCGCGGCCTGCCTCGCCGCCACGAGCTGCTTCGATCGAAGCGTTGAGCGCAAGTAGATTGGTCCGTTGAGCAATCGTTTGGATCAGCTCGACGATTTGCCCAACTTGTTCCGCCGATGCAGATAGCGCCGAAATTGTCGCATCGGCCTCATCAGCAGTCTTGTTAGCCTGGCGTGCAAGTTCAGCCGAGGAAGCCGCCTGTCGGCTGACTTCACCAATCGACATCGCAAATTCATCGCTAGCAGCTGCGGCTGCGGTAGCGCCTGTTTTGGCTTCATCCATTGCTTTGGACACGTCGCTCGACTTACGGCCTGCTTTTTCAGCGGAAGCAGCCATGGATTTGGAGGTCGATTGCAGCTGGGCTGAAGCCGACGCCACACTCGAAACCACGTCACCCACGGTGCTCTCGAATTGATCTGCGAGTTCGCGAACGGCCTGATCGTGCTCCATACGCGCTTCTTCACGCTGTAACTGCAGTCTCGTTTGCTCTTCCAGCTCGGCAGCCGCTCGATTTTCGCGTTCGTCAGTGAGAGCGGCCCGATCTATTGCCGCTAGCCGGACCTGTTCAATTTCCAGAGCAAGAAGCCCGTACTCATCACCTCGGTCACGATGGGGAACCTCTATGTCATGCTGCCCCGCTGCGATTCGCTGAAGGCAATCAATCATCTGATGTGACGACTGTACGACGTCTGAGTGGATGACCTTGATCAAAGTCAGCATGATTGCCACCCCCGCTCCGACAGCAGCGATCATCACATAGCGAAGAAAGTCTACCTCAGCAGTTACTCTGGCGACCGCATTTGGATCGGTCGATTGCACTTCATCGCTGATATGATCAAGACCAATGAAAGCGGAAACCGCTGTGATCAGGACCAGAAAAAGGGGCGTTACGACGACAAACAGCAACTTGCCGTTCGTGCCAAGGCCTCGGAATCGTTCTGTAAGCCAGCCAACCTTCAGATCGTACCGGAAGGTCTCCGAAATTTCTGGATTAGAGACCTGCTTGGTGATGTCATGTTCCAAGCTCATGCGACCTTGCCTCCGTTTTGAGCTACGCCTTCGATGAACTCGTTGTTGGTCTGTTCCACCATCAGGCGGTCGATTTCTTCGGCCGGCATGGCTTTGTAGTAGAGCCAGCCTTGGATCTGGTCGGCGCCAGCCAGCCGCACCATGTCGGCTTGCTCATTGGTTTCAACACCTTCTGCGGTGACACCCATATTGAGAGCGCGTGCGACTGCGATGCTGGAGAGCATCATGGCGCGGCTGCCGTCATCTTCACCCGCTTGGACGACAAGGCTTCGATCAAGCTTAAGCTTCTCAAAGCGGAACTGACGCAGGAAACCGATAGAAGCATAGCCCGTGCCAAAGTCATCAAGCGAAATCTTTACACCGAAGCCGCGGATCACATCGAGGCTGCGTTCTGCAACAACGGGATCAAGGACAAGGCATGTTTCGGTGACTTCGAGTTCCAGTTGCTCTGCCGGATAATCGACTTCTTCAAGAATTTCGCCGAGTTTGATCGGAAATTCCGGATTGCGCAGTTGCGCGGCCGAAATGTTCACCGATAGCGTGATGTTTCCCCATCGCTTTGCATCGCACATTGCCTTGCGCAGCACCCAGAGCCCGATGGGATTGATGATGCCGGATTCCTCTGCCACCGGAATGAAGACATTGGGCCCCACGGGATCGCCGTTCTTCCGGTTCCACCGAAGCAGGGCCTCGACAGCGACAATCTGACCTTTGGTCGCATCGACAAGCGGCTGGTAAGCGAGGTCAAACTCACCTTCCGCAAGACCGATCCGCAGGTCGTCTTCGAGTTCGCGAACAGCTTCGCGGCGCTGATCAAAAGTTTCGTTGAACCAGGTGCACCGCATTTTCCCGCCGCGCTTGGACATATACATCGCCACATCGCTGCGTCGGAGCATTTCGGAAGAGGAAAGGCGGGCGCCGCTGATGCTGCGAGCCAGGCCGATCGATGCGCCGACAGAGATTTGACGCTTGCCTATCTCGACTGGGGTAGCAAGCTGTTCGAGGAGTGACCGGGACATCCCTTCCAGAATGGTGCCAGCTGCCTGACCGCCCATGACCGCTGCAAATTCATCACCGCCCAGGCGATAGCAGCGCGCGTCCTTTCCGCAGGCCTGGCGCAGAAGATCCGCGCATTTCTGAATCAACTCATCGCCAACGGCGTGGCCGTAATGATCATTAACCTGTTTGAATGCATCAAGATCGATAAGAGCGATAGCGACTTCTTCTTCACCCTTCGACAGTTTGTCGATATCCGAGTGAAGAGCCCGCCGATTGGGCAGTTTGGTCAAACTGTCCTTCGTGACAAGCTGTTGCAGCTCGCGAACGTTCGCAAAACCGCTGCGCCCAAGAAAAATAATTGTAGCGGCGTAGACAAGCGCCCCGGCAATAATCAGGGCCCCTGGTGACACCAATTCGATGCGGTCGCTGGTTAGAACCGTCAGGGCAATCAAGGCGAAGACTATAGAGAGAATTGCCAGCGGGACGAGCACTAGCCCGACCGGCGTAAGCCGCAATGGTTTAACTCTAGCAGACACGCACATTCCCCGTTTGATAGCAATCCGTTGGACGGTAACCATACCCCCGGCACCGTCTAATTAAGCGGAATTCCTAAAGGTGAATGGCTAACGAAGGGTAAACCAGCGCGGCATTTCATTGTCGTCTGGCTGGGCTCTTGACTGCAATTCAGGATGAAGCGCGCAGTGCAGCAGGAGCATGAGTTCGCACGCTCTCGTAGATGCTTGCACGTCTTGTCGACGGGACGAAAGACCTTGTTTGGCCGACCACAGTCTCGCCGGCACCAAGCATCAGATACCCATCATGAGCAAGCGCGAGATGCAGTCTCGAGAAGGCGCGCTCCCGTGTGGATTGATCAAAGTACAACAGCACATTGCGGCATAGGATCAGGTCAAATTTCTGGCGCGATGGCGGCTCGGACAAAATGTTATGCTGCTGAAAGCGGGAGAAACTGCGTGTTGCTTCACGAACTTGCCAGCCCTGGCTGGTTTCATCGAAGTGACGGATCATCTGGGCTACACCCAGACCACGTTGGACTTCGAACTGGCTGTAGACCCCGTTGCGCGCAGCGTTGATCGCGCGGTGCGAAACATCTGTGCCCAGAATTTCGATCGTCCAATCGCGCCAGCGTTCAGGCGCGTCCGCAAACATCATCGCGATGGAGTGGACCTCTTGCCCTGTCGAGCAACCCGCGCACCAGATCGAGATAGTCTTGCTCGCCGCGCGCTTTCGGGCAAGGTCGGGCAGGATGTCGTCTGGCAATTGATCGAAGGTGGGTCGATCTCTGAAGAAATAGGTTTCATTATTCAGCAGCGCTTCGACGACTTGCTGCGAAAGATCAGGCTTCCCAGGCGTTCGCATGGGGAGATCGAGCAGGCAGACAAGCTGGTCCACGTTGGAAATACCATGCTCGCGAAAAACGCCAGACAAAGCTGTAGCAACCCGCCACTTTCGGCTTTCTGTCAGATGCTGTCCGGTGCGTGATTCCAGCAGGTCTGCGATGATCTGGTAAGAGGCCTGGCTGACATCCATAATGATTAGCGGGTGAGCCTCACTTAACAGGTGCTGCAAGTACCTGAGCCATCACAGCGTCAGCCAGCTCCTCAGGATTTGCGACCAGGCTGGTCAGCCCGGCTTTTGCAACTGCGCCGGGCATTCCCCACACCGCGCTGGTCTCCGCGTCCTGTGCGAAAATGGTGCCGCCATTGGCTGCCACTTCCTTGGCTCCTTCCAGCCCGTCGCGGCCCATGCCTGACAACAGAACGGCGAGCACGTGCCCGTCGCACGCAACATTGAGGCTGGCAAACATTGGATCGACCGATGGCAGGCAGCCGCTGGGGGCAGGCTTTGCCGACGCCTTGCAAACGAGCCTGTCGCCGATCCGGCGGACGATCATGTGACCATGACCGGTGGCGATCAGCACTTCGCCGGCGTGCACTTCGGTGCCTTCTTCCGCGATGACCGTCTTGCGGGCGCAAGCAACCTCGATTTGCCGCGCGAACACGGGAATGAAAGAGGCTGGCAAGTGCTGTGTGATAAGGATGGGCAGATCGAAATCCGGGCTCAGCCTGCGCAGCATGATATTCAAAGCATGGATGCCGCCAGTCGACGCGCCGATTGCCAGGACTTGCGGGCGCTTGGTTTTGCGGGCAGCTGGCGCTGGAGCGGCCTTCGCAGGCTCTTCTTTCGGCTCCTCGCCGGCTGATCGGCCATCGGTCTGGACCCCGCCAAGCGCGCGAATTTTGTCCAGAAGAAGCGCGCGATATTCGTCATTGAAGCCGCCTGGGCGCGGTTTCAGCATTGTGTCAGCCGCCCCCATTGAAAGCGCGGCCATAGTTGCCTCGGCTCCGTCATCTGTCAGGGACGAGACCACCAGGACTTCGGCGCCTTCGGCCGTTTCCAGGATTGCAGGAAGCGCTTCCAGTCCGCCCATTCCAGGCATTTCAAGGTCCAGCAGGACAACGTCGACCGGCGTGGTGCGCATCTGCTGAATGCCGCGCTCGGCGCTGCTGGCCGTGCCGACAATCACCATGTCCTGCGCGCCTTCAACCATTCGCTTGAAGATCGTTCGGACCGTCAAGGAATCGTCGATAAGCATGACCTTCACCTTGCCGGTGGGGTCTGGGCCATCGGCTTCATGCGCATCATCGTTATTCGCATGTTTCATCTGAGAGGACGGAGCGTTCACGCGAAACCAACAAGCTGGAGTTTGATTTGCAGGGTTTCATGATCGAAAGGCTTCATGACATATTCGTCAGCACCCGCCTGGATGGCCTCGCGGATATGGGCAATGTCGTTTTCGGTTGTGCAGAAGACGACCTTTGGCTTGTCACCGCCCGGTCGCTTGCGCAGCTGGGTGATGAATTCAATCCCGGTCATGACCGGCATATTCCAATCGAGCAGTACGACATCGGGCATGCTATTTTCGCACGCATCGAGGCCTGTCTGGCCGTTTTCGGCTTCCTCTACCGTGAATCCGAGCGTTTCGAGAATATGTCTCGAAACCTTCCGGATCACCCGGGAATCATCAACGATCAGGCACGTTTTCATTTACAACCCCTGCTATTCTTAATCCCGGGATAGAGCCAAGCGGTAACTATTGAATTAAGCCGCGACTGAGATATCTCCATCGTCGCCTCCCGGGCCCTGGATCAGCAGCGCCAGGTCCATCAGCAGCGCAGGACCGCTCGACGTTTCGATCATCCCGGTCGCAACACGCGACCATTCTGGGCCAAACCCGCCGGAAACCTGTCCCGGCTCGCCTATGGCGGTCGTGATGTCTTCGATCTCATCCACGATCAGCGCGTAGGAATAGCCAGCAATCGCGACGACAGCGGCCCGCTGGTCGGTGGCAAAATCGTCTGCGGTGAAGCCAAGCGCGCGCCGACAATCGACGACGGTCAGCGCCTGACTGCGCATCGCAGTGATACCCGCGATGTAATCCGGCGTTTGCGGTACGGGCGTGATTGTGCCCAATTCGATTACCGATTGCACATCATGGGCTGGCAATGCGCAGCGCCGTCCCGCGATCTGAGCCATAACCATCAGGTCATTCATTACCGAGTTCCTCCTGCTGCGCGGGCATGGCGCAACGCTTCGACCAGTCCATCACGGTCGTAGCGGTAGATTGATTCTTCACCATCGACCGCTTCGGGCCGGCTGCGAAGGCGAATCACTGCACGCGGTTCGATCGATGATGGCAGGCTGGCGCTTTCCTCTTCGAGAACAATCGCAACTTCGGGCGCATCGTCATCGTCTGCGCTCGCGGTGGTCACATCATAACCGGCGGCGGAGACGAGCGGCCCAAGAATAGTGCGCGCCCAGTCGCTATCGGGCAGCTGACACAGAGGCCGCGATGTCACTTCCGGTGGTTCGCCGTACCGCGCAAAAATCTCATGCCCGTCAATCAGCGTGACCGTTTGATCGCCGATCAGCGTTACCGCTTCAACCAGCGGGTCGTCTTTGACTGGCTTCAGTTTGTTGGTCAGCTCTAGCGCATCGTCAATTTCGCGCACCGCATGCAGCAATTCGCAATCGCCGTCGCTCAGCCGCAGGAGACGAACCTTTTCAGCGGGTACGGGACCATCAGGCAGTCCGATCAGCGGCAAGATAGCACCATCGATCACGGCACGTGCGCCCTTTTCGGTGCGCTCAATAGCGTCTGCGGACGTCGTCTCGATGCGTTTGACAAGCTCAAGGCGAACAGCGCTGCGGCGTCCGGCAAAATCAGTGAACAGCATTGCGCGAGCTGCGGCCTGATCTGCCTCTTCTGTTGCTTCATCAACTGCCTGACGCACACGCGTGCGGGCGTCCGAAACAATATCGTAACTGCCCGCGATGTTTGTGACGTCCAGCAGCAGGATGGGCTGGCCGTCATCAAGCAGTGTTGATCCGGCGTAGTAACCGCTCTTCATGACCGCAGGGGCCAGGGGTTTGACCACCAGATCGCCGTGCGCGTGGATGCGATCGACCGCAAGAGCGAACAGATCACCACTGGCAAGGCGCAGTAGAACCATGGTGTGGTCACCTTCTGCAATCGCGCTATCACCCACAGCAAGCACATTGGAAAGCATTAGGCAGGGGACGCGGTTGCCGCGGAAAGTAACCAGTGCCGTTTCGCCGACGTGAGTAAAATCGAGCGCTTTTGCCGAGGAGTGGATGATCTCTTCGACATAACTTTGCGGGATCGCAAAGCGCTGATCACCGATTTCTACGGTCAAACCTGCGATAATGCTAAGTGTCAGTGGGATTTGGAGTGTGAACAGAGTACCAACACCAGGCTGGCTCGAAACCTTGATGCTGCCGCCAACCTTTTCGAGGTTGTCTCGCACCACATCCAGACCGACCCCGCGGCCCGAAACGCTGCTGACTTCGTCAGCCGTTGAAAAGCCGGGTTCAAAAATCAATTGCAGAATCTTCTCGCGGTTCATCTGCGCGCTTTGCTTGGTCGTGATAAGGCCCATGCTGACAGCTTTTGCCGCGATCTTTTCTTCATCAAGTCCGCGGCCGTCATCACTGACGACAATAGAGATTGTGTTGCCAGATTGACGGGCTGCGATCGAAAGCATGCCGATCTCGCGCTTGCCTTCGGCCAGGCGGGCAGAGGGCGTCTCGATCCCGTGATCGATGGCATTGCGAATAATATGTGTCAGCGGATCGCGCACCATCTCGACCATTTCACGGTCAAGTTCCACGTCGCCGCCCTCAAGATCGATCATGACCTGTTTGCCAAGCTCAGCAGAAAGATCGCGAACCAGGCGCGGCAGGGCGGCAAACAGCGTCTCAATTCGCTGCATGCGCATGCGTGTAATCGCATCGCGAACATCGGACAGAATTGTGGTCAGGCGCTCAAACGGGCCATCAATGGTCGGCTGGTTGCCGGCCTGACGGAGGCGGTGCCCGAGGTCGTTGCGGGCAAGAACCATATCTGAAACGCCGCTCATGACGCGGTCCAGCAAATCCACCGGTAGACGGATGCTGCGTTGAACGGACGGAGAATTGTCCGGCTTCCTGGCCGCGGGCCGGTCGTCGGACGCAGGTTCATTATCCTCGATCAGCTGACTTGCAGATGAGTGAAGCGGCGTGGTTTCTGTTTCGATGGCGCTGATCACCTCTTCGCCATCGTTGCCGAGGGCCGCAACTAAAGCTTCATCACCGCCTTCGGGATAGTCATCGCCTGCCTCGATCGCGTCAACCATGTGCGAAATACGATCGACGATCGCCAAAACGGCAGTGACCAGATCGCTGTCGGGAACACGGCGCCCTGCGCGGCAATCGGCTAACGCATCCTCCGCCGCATGGCTTAGGCTGGCAAGCCGGGGGAAGTCGAAAAAGCCGCAATTGCCTTTAACGGTGTGCACAAAGCGAAAGATGCTGTCGAGGCGCGCCTTATCAGACGGATCAGCTTCCCAGGCGATAATCTCGCCCTCGCTGGCCTCCAGCATTTCACGAGTTTCCGCGACGAAATCCGCCAGCAGATCATCCATGGTCCATGTGCCCTTCTCAAAATTGCGCAGGGCCCTCTATGGACTAGGATGGTTAACGAACCTCTACCTCTCTACGCGGGCAGCTCTGATATACAGGACATAATATATTAGGGCAGCGCCGCTGATCGCCCCGAACAGATTTGCTGCGAGTTCAGCAGTGTAAATGGCGTCGCTTCCCCAATCCGATTGGAGCACCCAAGCGACCGGCAACATCACAAGGAAGACGCGCACAACAGATTGCAACAAGGCATAACGTGCCTGATCGATAGCGTTGAGTATGCCATTGGCTACTATCAGCAGACCAAACCCGGCATAGCCCCAAGCCGCAATTTCGAGATAGCGGGCGAATTCCTGTTTGACCGCCTCTTTTTCTGTGAAGAATCCGGCAAACCATTCTCCGGCGGCAAACAACAGCACAGCAGTGCTGAGGCCCCAAAAGATGCAGAACCCGCCGGCGTAGAGAGCAGCCTCCCGCGCCCGGTCAAATTCCCGCGCGCCCCAGTTCTGCCCCACAATCGAGCCGATTGCACCCGATAGCGCGAGCAAGGGGACAGTAGCGAAGCTTTGCAGACGGCCCGCCGCCCCGAAACCCGCGACAGCATCCTCTCCAGCGGCTGCAATCATGGCAGTAAGGATGGAAAGGCCGATCGGGTTGATCGCGTTGGAAAACGCAGCAGGGCCCGCCACTTTGGCGATAGCTTTGGCCGGATCGACAAAGCCGCTTTCGCGCAGGAGTCTGAGATCTATCGGCACAGGAGCGCGCCGCGCCAGGAACAGCGCCATGGCTACCCCGCAAAGCCAACCGATAATGGTTGCATAGGCTGCGCCAGTGATGCCGTACCCGCTAAACCCGAATGCGCCCGTTATCAGTATCGGATCAAGCACCCAGTTGGCAGCAGCATAGGTGATCGAAACAAGGCTGGTCTTGCGCGCCTCACCCTGTCCGCGCAGCACGCCGTTTAGCCCCATTATTCCCAGAATCAACGGAAAGCCCAGCGCGTAAGGCTGCATGTAGGCCCGGATATGCGGCAGCAGATTATCCGATGCATTCATCAGCGAAAACAGTGGATCGAGCAGCGCATAAAGAGCCAGACCGATTACGATCCCGCATGAGGCAGCAAATGCGAGACCAAAGTTGGCGCGCCGCGCCGCTTTATCATCGTCACCTTCGCCAAGCGCACGCGCTACGACAGAGTTGATCCCGACCATCACTCCAACGCCAAGGCTGGAAAGTGCGACGCTTATCGGAAATATAAACGAGATAGCCGCCAGCTGTTCAGCGCCGAGCTGACCGATGAAATAGGCATCGACCAGTCCGATCGACATGATGGCTGCGACGCCGACTATGGCCGGTGCTGTCTGTCCGACAAGGTGCCCGGTTATGCTCCCCCGAACAAGTTTGGCCGATGAGTTGCCCGGGGCGGATGCGTTGTCGGTCATTATCCGGCAGGGCCTAGCGCCGGGCAGTGTGTTGGCAAAGCGAATTCCTCCGCGAAAACCTTGTGCAGGCCCCCTCGAGCGTGCGATATAGGTGTCAAATAAGGATTGAAGGAAGGATAGCGCCCGATGGCAACTCAGCTCAAACCCAGCATCGAATGCAGCAAAGAAGAATGGCAGGCGCGGCTTGATCTGGCCGCCTGCTACCGTATTTTCGATCACCTTGGTTGGGGCGAATCCATTTACAACCACATCTCTCTGAAAGTGCCGGGGGAAGAGGATACATTCCTGATCAACCCGTTTGGCCTGCTCTATGACGAGGTGACAGCAAGTAACCTTGTTAAAATCGATGTGGAGGGCAACAATGTTGGCCCCTCGCAATATATGGTGAACAAGGCGGGCTTTACCCAGCATGCCTATTTCCACAAACATCTGGGCGAGCGAGCGCAGGCAATCTGCCACGTGCACACGACAGCGACCATGGCAGTTTGCAGCCACAAACAAGGCCTGATGCCGACCAATTTCTACGCCTGCAATTTTCAGGACCAGATCGGCTATCACGACTTTGAAGGCGTCACCGTCCGCGAAGAAGAAGGTGAGCGGCTGGTGCAGAACCTGGGCAATCATTCGATCCTGATGCTGCGCAATCACGGCCCGGTCGTGATGGACAAGACAATCCAGGGCATGTTTGTCAAAATGTGGGCTTTGCAGCGGGCATGCGAGATTCAGGTCGCTACGCTCAGTCAGGGCGAGGCCAATATCGTCCCGCAGGAAGTCGTTGACGTGCACCAACGCGATATCTCTGTGATGAGCAGCCAAGGTGGAGCGGGCGTGTTCGACTTTGAAGCGTGGAAACGCCGCATCGATAAGATCGACAGCAGCTGGCGCGACTGATCCGGTCAGACTGTTTCATCTAGGATTCGTTCATGCCGCGCATGACCGTCAACGAAAGGCCGGTCGAGTTCGATCTCGATCCCGATATGCCGCTGCTTTATGCCTTGCGCGAAGCGGCCAATCTGACCGGCACGAAAAGCTGC
>CALLQC010000014.1 GCA_938015255.1 uncultured Erythrobacter sp. | reverse complement strand
GGTGAACTCTGTATCTCTGAGTGAATCCGCGGATTTCGCCATTGCGGTGCTGCCAGAGCCGCGTAACAAGATCGCTGGTGACGCCAATGTAAATGGTGCCATGGGGCTGGCTTGCGAGGAGATAAACACAGGGCTGGCGCTCGATTGGCATGATCCGAGCATTGCCGCCAAATGGACCCTGGAGTCAAAGACGTGCTCGCACAAACAAGTTCAGGGTGACCAGAGAGGGAAGCGTTCATGAACAAGGTCTTGGCAGCCGCAATTACTCTGCTTCTAGCCATCCCCGCCGCTGCGCAGGAGCCGGACTTTAGCGCCTTTAACACCGGCCCGGTCTTCTCCGAATTCGGACCCCATGCGCCGGTGCCGGGTGCGAACGCCATCGACGCCGGGGCGGAATTTCGCATCGCTTTTGACGTCGCGGACAAGGCAGATGAGGGCGCGCGCAATCGCAAATTCGAAAGCGCCGCGCGCTTCATCAACATGCATGTCGCAGCGGGCGTGCGCGCCGAGAATATCGACATCGCGGTGGTGGTGCATGGCAAGGCGGTGCTCGATCTCGTCACCGACGCCGCGCGGGCGGACCGCGATAAGGAAGCCAATGCGAGCGGGGGCATGGTGCGCGCGATGCTCGATCACGGCGTGCGCTTCATCATCTGCGGCCAGAGCGCAAGCGTCTATGGCGTCAAGGCCGAGCACCTGATCGAAGGCGTGGAGCTGGAGCTGTCCGCCATGACCGCCCACGCCCTGCTGCAACAACGCGGCTACACGGTGAACCCGTTTTGAGTGATCTCGGCGAACAGGGCAAAGGCCAAAGTTTCGGTGGTCGACGAATTGAAGCAAAAACGCTTTTTGGTCTCGGCTTGGGCGTGGCGGCAATTGCTTGTTTGTTACGTATCGTCATCTTGGCGGCTGGCGACTTTGCTATGTTGCTCAATCCATTCATGATCTTGGCGACAACTCTCATACTTTCGCCGATAATGGCCGCAGGGTTTTGGGCATCAAGGTCAGCCTTTGGGTTTCTGGGCCTCGTCCCCCTTGGCGTATTGGGAAACGTCCTATTGTACGATATTCGACACGATACGAGCAGTTCGACCAGTGCCATTAGCCTTGTGATTCTGCCGTTCTACGAATGGATATTCCTCGGTATCTGCGGGCTTATCGTTTCTTTCTTGAGTAAGCTCAAATGACCGATCCCGTCCCCCTCCATTCGCCAGACCGGCAGCCCGGTGATCCCGATCAGGCGCTGCGGCCCAAATCGCTCGCCGAATTTATCGGGCAGGAAAGCGCGCGCGATAATTTGCGCGTCTTCATCGACAGCGCGAAGTCGCGCGGTGAGGCGATGGACCACACGTTGTTCTTCGGCCCGCCGGGGCTGGGCAAGACGACGCTGGCCCAGATTGTCGCCGCCGAGCTGGGCGTCGGCTTTCGCGCGACTTCCGGCCCGGTGATCGCCAAGGCGGGCGACCTTGCCGCGCTGCTCACCAATCTTGAGCCGCATGATGTGCTGTTCATCGACGAGATTCACCGCCTCAATCCGGTGGTCGAGGAGGTGCTTTATCCCGCGATGGAGGACCGCGCGCTTGATCTGATCATTGGTGAAGGGCCATCGGCGCGCAGCGTGCGGATCGACCTGCCGCCTTTTACGCTGATCGGGGCGACCACGCGGCAGGGGCTGCTGACGACGCCCTTGCGCGATCGCTTTGGTATTCCGGTGCGCCTGCAGTTCTACACCCATGACGAGCTTGAACTGGTTGTTTCGCGCGGGGCGCGCTTGCTGGGTCTGGAGATCGACAAGGATGGCGCGCGCGAGATTGCGCGGCGATCGCGCGGGACACCGCGTGTGGCGGGGCGTCTGCTGCGCCGGGTGCGCGACTTTGCCCATGTCGCAGGCGAGGGCATGGTGACACGCGCCAAGGCCGACGATGCGCTTACCCGGCTGGAGATCGATGCGCTTGGCCTTGATGCGATGGACCGCAAATATCTCACCATGATCGCAAGCACTTACAAGGGCGGTCCCGTAGGCGTGGAAACGCTGGCCGCCGGTCTTGCCGAGCCGCGCGACACGGTTGAGGAAGTGGTCGAACCCTACCTGATCCAGCTGGGTCTGCTGGCGCGGACCGCGCGCGGGCGGGTGCTGAATGATGCGGGCTGGGAACACCTGGGAATGTCGGCTCCGGTCTCAAATTCGCCGATTCAGGATGGGCTGTTCAAAGACGAGGGCTAAACGCCGTTCAAAGAGCTTATGGCTAACAAAACGCCTAACAAAGCGGCGCGTTTCGGTATCAAAACGGGACAGCGAACCTGAAATCCCCCCTGAATCGCGAGATTCAACGCGTTAGCAGCCCGTCAACATGGTTAATCGCATTGCGATGTAGGCCTTCTGCCCTGCATGTCAGCCTGTGAATTGGTGAAGGTGCGGATTGGCTGCACCGGGCCAAGACAAGCAAGGTTTTGAACTATGTCGCTCAAACTGGCTGCTGCAAAGCTCTCCGCCGCCGTCGCCGGTGTCGCCCTGATCCAGGGTGGTGCCGTGCGCGTGGCCGAGCCGCTCAACACGGATGATCCGCAGTACACCACCAACCTGGATGGAAAGCTGATCAAGGGTGAGCCGCAACAGGTGATTGGCGAACCGCAATATATCAAGACTGAGCGTGATCGCGTGATCCCTCAGCCGGAAGAGCGCCGCCGCCGCATCGTTGAGCGGACCATCGAATGCCAGCCGATTGGCGCTGGTCCGGGCATTGCCGCAGGTGCCGGAACGGTTCCGGGCAGCGCGCCTCTGCCAGCAGGCGCAACACGCGCCTATATCGATCCGAACGAGTGTCCGCCGATCCAGCAGATCGCCTATGCACCCGCACCGCTTCCCCCGCTCCCGCCGATCTCTGGTGGTGGCGGCGGCTTTGGCGGCGCGCCGGTTATCGTTGGCGGTGGCGGTTTTGGTGGCGGCTTTGGTGGTGGCGGCTTCTTCGGCGGCTTCTTCGGCGGCGGCGGATCGTCTTCGGGCGATGTCTCTGTCGTCAGCACCACAACCACAGGCGGCGGCGAGAACGGTTCGTCGAGCGGCGTGGTGATCGAGATCGACAATTCGACCTCGACCACATCGTCTTCGGGCGGATCCAGCACTTCGACCGGATCGATCACATCATCGACCGGAGAAGTATCGACGTCGTCCACAACCGGCGCGGTTTCCAGCTCCACCGGTGAGGTATCCAGCTCAACTTCGACATCCAGCGGCGATGTTTCGAGCTCAACCGGCGCTATCTCGTCGAGCACAGGCGCTGTCACATCGAGCACTGGCGAAGTGTCCAGCTCGTCGGGCAACGTGTCGAGCTCTTCGGGCAACGTGTCCAGCAGCTCTGGCAATGTCAGCAGCTCGACCGGCGCGGTGTCCAGCTCCAGCTCTTCTTCATCATCGTCCAGCTCGTCTTCTAGCAGTTCCTCCTCGTCGAGCAGCAGCTCTTCAGGCGGCGGCGATGGCGGATCAAGCTCTGGCGGTTCGGGCGGCGGAAGCAGCAGCGGAGGCTCCAGCTCTTCTTCATCGGGCGGCTCTTCGAGCTCCGGCTCGTCGTCATCAAGCTCTTCTGGCGGCAGCAGCACATCGGGCGGAACGACATCGGGCGGCGCCACATCAACCGGTGGTTCTTCCAGCGGCGGCTCCAGCTCGTCGTCATCAAGCTCTTCGGGCGGCAGCAGCACATCGGGCGGCACAACGTCGGGCGGTGCAACCTCGACCGGTGGTTCATCCAGCAGCTCATCTTCGAGCTCCAGTTCCTCATCGAGCAGTTCCTCTTCGGGTGGCTCCACCTCTGGCGGCACCACTTCGGGTGGCACTACGTCAGGCGGAACGACGTCCGGCGGCACAACCTCGTCGGGTGGATCATCCTCGTCATCGAGCAGTTCTTCGAGTTCCTCCTCAAGCAGTTCCTCGTCCGGAGGAACGACTTCAGGCGGCGCGACTTCAACCGGCGGTTCCTCGTCTTCCTCGGGCAGCAGTTCCAGCTCATCTTCATCGAGCAGTTCCGGCGGCAGCAGTTCGACAGGTGACATTTCGAGCAGCACGGGCTCCTCATCGACCAGCTCCAGCTCGTCGTCTTCGGGCAGCTCAACCTCGGGGGGCAGTTCTTCGTCTTCCAGCTCTTCCAGCAGCTCGTCTAGCTCAAGCTCTTCCAGCTCGGGCGGCACGTCTAGCGGTACCGAAGTGCCCGCTCCGCCGATGATGGCGCTGTTCGGACTGGCTGCGGCAGCGATCCTCGGACGCCGCAAGTTCAAGGTGAAAAAGGGCGCCTGACCCGCGCCAACCTGGAAAAAACGCATAAAAAGGGCGGCCTCGCATCAAGCGTGGCCGCCCTTTTTGATTGCTCTTTCAGCCGGAATTAGCTGACCGGTTCGACACCTTTACGGCGCTGCATCGAACGGGTTTCTTCTGCGCTTTGCGCGCGCAGCGTTTCCCATTCTTCCTGTGTCGCGCAAATCTTCTTTTTGAACTTCGATCCGATCACAGCAGTCCGCTTGCAGATGACTTTGTCCTTGTCATCCTTGTCTTTGGCCTTTTCGGCGGGCTCATCCTGGCTGGCGGATACAGCCACTCTTTCGGCAGGCTGGGCTTGCATGGCAAGCAAAAGGCTTGCGAGAGTGGCGGCAAGGCTAGTCATAGTCATTCCCCTGATAAGTCTGGGTCTGCGCCGCAAAGGGAGCGGCGAAACACGTTCAGATTGCAGTCCCTATGCGTGATAATATGAACGAGAAGTGTGCCCGGTCAACAGGGTTTGCGGTCAATCGGTATCGCCGCCGGCTTCCTGCCAGGCAAGGATCCCGCCCGCGAGATGCGTTGCGGGCTCACCCGTATGCGCTGACAGACGCTCAGCAGCGATAGCTGAGCGGCGACCGGATCGGCAGTAAATCACCACCTCGCGCCCGTCCGAAAGGTCAAGCTTGGCCGGATCAAACCGGTCAAGCTGAATATGTTCGGCACCCGGTATCTTGCCCGCCGCGACTTCATCATCGCGCCGGACATCAATCAGGCGAACATTGCCTTGGGCAAGCAGTGCCTGAAGCTCTGCGACATCGATCTCGCGCACTTCGGACGCACTCTGGCTGCTGCTGGCGGGCTGTTTCGCAGCCGCCAGCTCAAAACCCGGAGGGATCGCCGGGGTATCACGATCGTCCCCGCCCGCAGGCGCGCAGGCCGCGAGGGCCAGAGCGAGCGGGGCAGGGGCGAGAAACCGTTTCTGCATGAGCTTACGCTGCGAGGTTGCGCAGAACGTATTGGAGGATGCCGCCATTGCGGTAATATTCCATCTCGTTTGCGGTATCGATGCGGCACAGCGCATTAAAGGTGAAAGTCGTCCCGTTACCGCGCGTCACTTCGATCTCGATCTTCTGAGCGGGCGACAAATCTGCAAGCCCCTTGATCGAGAAGGTGCAGTCCGCGTCAAGCTCAAGCGTCTCGCGCGTTGTGCCTTCCTCAAACTGCAGCGGAAGCACGCCCATGCCAACAAGGTTGGAGCGGTGAATCCGTTCGAAACTTTCAACGATCACCGCGCGCACGCCCAGCAGGATAGTGCCCTTCGCCGCCCAGTCGCGGCTTGATCCGGTGCCGTATTCCTTGCCGCCAACAACGATCAGCGGGGTGCCGTCTTCCTTGTGCTTCATTGCCGCGTCGTAGATTGGCATCTGCTCGCCGTTGTAAGTGGTTTCACCACCTTCAACGCCGGGGACCATCTCGTTCTTGATGCGGATGTTGGCGAATGTGCCGCGCATCATCACATCGTGATTGCCGCGGCGCGAGCCGTAGGAGTTGAAGTCCTTCTTCGCGACCTGATTGCTCTTGAGGTAAGAACCGGCAGGGCTGTCTTCCTTGATCGCGCCAGCGGGCGAGATGTGGTCGGTGGTGACAGAATCGCCGAGGATTGCGAGCGGTTTTGCGCCTTCGATATCGGTGATCGGCGCAGGCTCCATTCCCATTCCTTCGAAATAGGGCGGGTTGGCGACATAGGTTGACCCTGCGCGCCACTGATAGGTGTCTGACGGTTCGACCGTGATTGCCTGCCAGTGCTCATCGCCGTCATAGACATTGGCGTAGCGTGTTTCGAACATGGAGCGATCAATATTGGCCGCGCGGTGTTCGGCGATTTCGGCATTGCTCGGCCACAGATCGGCGAGCATCACATCGTTGCCGTCCTGATCCTGACCCAGCGGGGTTGTGGTGATATCCTCTGTCACCGTGCCTTTGAGCGCATAGGCGACCACGAGCGGCGGCGAGGCGAGGAAGTTGGCGCGCACATCCTGTGACACGCGGCCTTCGAAGTTGCGGTTGCCCGACAGGACAGAGGCCGCGACGATATCGTTGTTGTTGATCGCTGCGGAGATCGGCGGGGCGAGCGGGCCGCTGTTGCCGATGCAGGTCGTGCAGCCATAGCCGACGAGGTCGAAGCCGATGGCATCGAGGTCGTCCTGAAGGCCCGATTTCACGAGGTAATCGGTGACCACCTGCGATCCCGGCGCGAGAGAGGTCTTCACCCAAGGCTTGGGCTTCATGCCGCGCTCATTCGCCTTCTTGGCGACGAGGCCGGCGGCGATCAGCACGTCGGGGTTGGAGGTGTTGGTGCAGCTGGTGATTGCAGCGATAACAACATCACCGTCGCCAATGTCGTGGTCCTTGCCCTCGACCGGGGTGCGCACAGCGCCATCCTTTTTATAGATGGTTTTCAGATCGCCGTTGAACAGCTCGTCCA
>CALLQC010000013.1 GCA_938015255.1 uncultured Erythrobacter sp. | reverse complement strand
GTGACATGCGCGTGCAACTGGCTTGCGCAGATAAGGCTGCCCCCTTTTACGATGAGACATTTCGCGACGAAGCCCGCCGGTTCATGATCGACCAGGTTCCGGCGCAATGTCAGTATATCCGGTTGAGCCTTGCAGGGCGCGCATGGTCGGGCCGTAGCAAGCTGGATATCGAAATCCGTTCGATCATGATCGAGCCCCGATAACCTGCCCGATCGGCAGCAATTCGTGCGCTTCCCGTCCCATGGCGGGCCACACTGGCCTATCAACGCTTGCAAGCGGCTTGGTTAGGCGGCATTGCGCAAAATGCTGCGGTGCACACTTAACTTTGGGGAATGACTCGCAATGAAGATTGCAATGGTAGGTTCGGGCTATGTTGGCCTGGTTTCGGGCGCATGTTTTGCTGATTTCGGGCACGATGTTGTCTGTATCGATAAAGATCAGAGCAAGATTGATCGTCTGCATGATGGCATCATGCCGATTTACGAGCCCGGGCTCGACAAGCTGGTCGAAAGCAATGTGAATGCCGGCCGCCTGAGCTTCACCACCGATCTCGCCGAAGGCATCAAGGATGCGAGCGCTATCTTTATCGCGGTCGGCACACCCAGCCGCCGCGGCGATGGCCATGCCGATCTGACCTTTGTCCATGCCGTTGCAAAGGAAGTTGGCGAAACGCTGGCCAATGATGCTGTAGTGGTCACCAAATCGACCGTGCCCGTTGGCACGGGCGACGAGGTGGAGCGGATCATTGCCGGAACGGGCACTGCGCATAAGGTATCGGTCGTCTCCAATCCCGAATTCCTGCGCGAAGGCGCGGCCATTGGCGATTTCAAGCGCCCGGACCGGATCGTTATCGGCGCCGAGGATGATTTCGGCCGTGAAGTCATGCGCGAGGTTTACCGCCCGCTCTACCTCAACGAATCGCCGATCCTGTTCACCTCGCGCCGCACCAGCGAGCTGATCAAATACGCGGCCAACGCCTTCCTTGCGACCAAGATCACATTCATCAACGAAATGGCCGATCTGTGCGAGAAAGTCGGCGCGAATGTGCAGGATGTGAGCCGCGGCATCGGCATGGATGGCCGGATCGGTTCGAAGTTCCTCCACGCAGGGCCGGGCTATGGCGGATCCTGCTTTCCCAAAGACACGCTCGCGCTGCTCAAGACAGCAGAGGATTATGACAGCCCCACCCGCATTATCGAGGCGGTGGTCAAGGTCAATGAAAGCCGCAAGCGCGCTATGGGACGCAAGGTCGTGGATGCGCTTGGCGGGGCGGATGCTGCGCGCGGCAAAACCGCCGCGCTGCTGGGCCTCACGTTCAAGCCCAACACCGATGACATGCGCGATTCGCCAGCGATTGCAATTGCGCAGACGCTTGGCGATGCCGGAGTGAAGGTGAAAGCGCACGATCCCGAAGGGATGGAGATTGCCGCTCCGCTGATGCCGGAGGTTGAGATGTGCGACGAGCCATACGCCGCTATCGCCGGGGCCGATGTGGTCGTGATCGTGACCGAGTGGGACGCGTTCCGTGCGCTCGATCTCAACAAGGTCAAGGCAACAGCAAACGCGCCTGTCCTGGTTGACCTGCGCAATGTCTACTCGCCTGACGATGTGCGCGCAGCAGGCTTCGACTATTCATCGATCGGGCGCACCTGACGCGCGCGCTCCTATTGAGAATCAGGTTTCAAGCGTGATGTCCGGGGCGTCGATCTGCTTCATCCCGACGAGGTGATAGCCGGCGTCCACGTGATGCGTCTCTCCTGTGACGCCGGACGACAGGTCTGACAGGAAATACAGGCCCGATCCGCCGACATCATCCAGTGTGATGTTGCGGCGCAAGGGCGAATTGTATTCGTTCCATTTGAGGATGTAGCGGAAATCGCCGATCCCGCTGGCCGCCAGTGTCTTCACCGGTCCCGCGCTGATCGCGTTCACCCGGATGTTCTTTGGCCCCAGATCGTTTGCGAGATACATCACGCTGGTTTCCAGCGCTGCCTTGGCCACGCCCATCACGTTGTAATGCGGCATGACCTTTTCCGCGCCGTAATAGGTCAGCGTCAGGATCGATCCGCCCTCCGGCATCATTTCGGCGGCGCGCTTCGTCACCGCAACCAGCGAATAGGCCGAGATGTTCATCGTCATCAGGAAATTGTCGAGGCTGGTATCGACATATTTACCACGCAGCTCGTTCTTGTCGGAAAATCCGATCGCGTGGACCACAAAATCGATCGTGTCCCAGCGCTCTTTCAGAGCACTAAAGGCCGCATCGAGCGAGTCCATGTCAGACACATCGCATTCAAAGGTGAAATCGCTGCCGAGTTGTTCGGCTAGCGGCTTCACGCGCTTGGCCAACGCCTCGCCTTGGTAGGAGAACGCCAGCTGCGCGCCGTTTGCCGCCAGCTGCCTGGCGATCCCCCAGGCCAGAGACTTGTCATTGGCCAGGCCCATGATCAGGCCGCGCTTTCCCTTCATCAGGTCGCTCATGTCGAAACATTCTCCTCACATTCGCCCGCGTCCTCATCGCACGCATCGGGCTCGGCCAGTGCCGCATTCAATTCTGCGCCGATAACCAAACCCAGCCCGACGAGCCAGAAAAAGAACAGCGCAATGATTATCCCGGCAAGACTGCCATAGGTCAGATTGTAGGCGAAGAACTGCCGCAGCACCAATGGCAGCGCGCTTGTCACCCCCAGCCACCAGACCGTGGTCACCAGCGCGCCGGGCCATTTGGGATAGCGCCGCGCGCGGTAATCGCCCGGCGTCAGCGTGTAGAACAGCATGTAGAGCGAGCCTGCGAGGCCGAGCGCGGGGACAATCCGCGAAACACGCAGCGTCTCCACCGCTTCGGTCAGGGTCGGGAAACGAGCATCGATCACCTGCTGAGCGGTGGTGATAGTGACGCTGGCAAAAAGGGAGATCAGCAGCAACAGCACGGCCGCAAGGATCAGGCCGACAGAGGCCAGCCGGTATTTCCAGAACGCCTGCGTCGCCGCAGTTCCGTATGCGCGTCTCAGGATGTCGCGGATCGTTTCGATCAGGCTCGATACTGTCCACAGCGCAACGACCACACCAAACCACAACAGCCATCCGCTGCGCGCGTCGATCACGTCATTGGCGACCGGTTCGATTACGCCTGCCACAGTCGGCGGCATGGAAAGCAGGATTGCATCGATCAGCAGCTGCCTGTCAGCCGCCTCGCCAAAAAGCTGGAACAGCGCCCCGCCGACAATGAAGAACGGGAAAATCGCCAGCATTGAAAGATAGGCGAGATTGCCCGCATGAATGAACCCGTCATTATACGTGCCCGATGCTGTGCGACGGATCACTTCATAGGCCCGCGTGCCCGGTGCCAGCGGCCCTGCGATCAGGGATAAAAGCGATTTCCAGCGCGGCAATTCGCGCGGCGCGGCGGCACCTGCCGCGCTGAAACGCATGGGCTTTATCCGCCTGCGTTTGCGCCGCGCCTCCGGAGAGAGCGACAGCACAGCCCGTTCGCCCGAAGGTGGAAGTTCAGAGGGACCGGCCATGCGCCCGGCTACAAGCCGAATTTCTCGCGCGGTTTTGCGGGATCAACCCAGTCGCCCAGCTTTGCCTCCAGCGCGCCGAGATCTTCGGGCAGCTGGATTTCGAGCGTGACAAGCTGGTCACCGCGCGGGGAATTGCCATCGGCATCCTTCGCGCCCTTCTTTGTCCATCCCTTGCCTTTGAGCCGCATAACCGTGCCGCCATCCGTGCCGGGCTTGATCGTCAGCATAACCGGCCCATCGACTGTGGGACATTTTACCTTTGCCCCCTTGATTGCCTCGTCCAGCGTCAATGGCAGATCCATGCGGATGTGATCGCCATCGCGGTGGAAGAACGGGTGGCTGCCCACTTCGACCACAACGATCCCGTCGCCGTGGCCGCCCGGACCTGCATGACCTTTTCCCTTGAGCCGCATCTGCGTGCCATCTTCGACGCCGCCGGGCAGCTTAAGGTTGATCGCCTTGCCATCCGACAGGGTGATACGCTGATCGCGGCCCGATGCGGCATCGACGAAGGGGACGGCAAGCCGGTACTGGATATCCGCGCCCTTCTTTTGCGGCGGAGGGGGCGGTGGACGCTGCCCGAAACCGCGCCGCGCGCCTGCCTGTGAACGTGTGCGCCCACCGCCGAACAACCCTTCGAACAGGTCGCCCAGATCCATGTCATCGGGCGTAAATCCGCCGAATTCAGGGTCGCGAAAACCGCCGCTCTGGCGCGCGCCGCCGCTGAAACCGCTGCGGCCGAAACCGCCGCCGCCCATCCCGGCAAAGGGGTTAAGCGGATTGCCGTCCGCGTCGATCTCGCCGCGGTCGAACTGAGCGCGCTTCTCTCCGTCCGAAAGCAGATCATACGCGTTGGTGGCGTCTGAAAACTTCTCGGCGGCTTTGGGGTTGTCGGTGTTGCGATCCGGGTGCAGCTCCTTGGCGAGCTTGCGATACGCGCTCTTGATCTCCTTTTCGGTCGCAGTGCGCGCAACGCCGAGTGTTTTGTAAGGATCGCCCATGCCGTGTTAGCTAGGTGAGACAGTGCGCAGGTGCAAGACTGGACTCGCGAGTAATGCAATCGTGTCGCCGTGTGACACGGCTTTCCTATTGCCGGATTGATGCCTATTTCGAGGTCTGTGAGCGCCATGTTCCCAAGCCAGTTCGACTTTTAACGGGAACAACGTAAGGCGGGAAAAAGTTTTACCTTTGGACCGTGTAACATGTGGTCCATGTCTCGGTTAAGGTGTTGATTGCAATGAACAAGCCCGAATCGCTCGATACCGCTCAACTGGCGGATAGCGCGATCCCCGAAGGGGCCGACCCGTTCGCCCTGTTCGATACGTGGTTTGCGCTCGCGAAAGAGAGCGAGCCGAATGACGCAAATGCCATGGCGCTGGCCACGGCCACACCCGGCGGAGCGCCTTCTGTTCGCATGGTCCTGTTAAAAGGGCACGGAGCGGCAGAGGGTGGTTTCACCTTCTTCACCAATGCGCACAGCCGCAAGGGCGGCGAGATCCGCGCCAACATGCAGGCCGCATTGCTGTTTCACTGGAAAAGCCAGCGCCGCCAGATCCGGATAGAAGGAGCTCTGGAAGAGGTATCGGCAGAGCGGGCTGACGCCTACTTCCACTCGCGCCCGTACAAGAGCCAGGTGGGCTCTGCCGCCAGCGACCAGTCGCGACCAATGGAGCAGCGGCAGGACTATCTCGACCGCGTCGAGGCGCTGTGGGCCGAGCATGAGGCGGCGGGCAAGGTGCCGCGCCCCGCACACTGGACCGGCTTTACCCTTCGGCCCCGTACTATCGAATTCTGGATGGACCGCGACAACCGTCTGCACGACCGGCGGCTGTTCACTCTGCAAGGCGCGGGAGATGCGCTGTCATGGTCCGACACCCTGCTCTATCCATAAGGAACCGCCATGACCCAGACGATACCCTATTGGCATGTCGATGCCTTCAGCGAGCGCCCGTTTGGCGGCAATCAGGCCGCGGTCATGGTGCTCGACGAGTGGCCGCCGGACGATGTGCTGGTTCAGATCGGCGCGGAGAACCTCTTTGCGGAGACCGCCTTCGTGGTGCGCGATACGACCGGAGAGGCGGACTGGGAGCTGCGCTGGTGCACGCCGACCTATGAGATTGCGTTGTGCGGTCATGCGACCATGGCGAGCGGCCATGTTTTGCTGACCCGCGATGGCGGGGACCGGGTCACGTTCCGAACTCGCAAATCGGGCGTGCTCGAGGTGCGGCGCGAGGGCGAGCTTTACGAGGTCGGCTTGCCGGCGACTGAATCCGCACCGGGCGAGAGCGAAGCCGCCGCGCTGATGGGCGGTAGGGCGATCGAGGTTTACCGGCCATCGGGCAAGGATATCCGCTATCACATCTTCCTGTATGAAACAGCGGCAGAAGTACGCGCGCTTACGCCCGATATTCGCGCCTTGGGAGCGATAGGCAAGGACCAGTTCATCGCGACCGCACCGGGAGATTCCGGGTCAGGCCATGACTGTGTCAGCCGTGTGTTTGTGCCTGGGGGCGGGGTTGATGAAGACAGCGTGACCGGCTCTGCGCATTCGCTGCTGACCCCGTTCTGGGTCTCGCGACTGGGCCGCAACAATCTGCGCGCCTATCAGGCGAGCGAGCGGGGCGGGGAATTGACACTGCGGCTGGATGGCGACCGCGCATGGCTGGGCGGGCCGTGTGTGACGGTTGTTGAGGGCAGCTTCTACCTTACCTGACCGGATAGAGCCCGATTACGTCGGCAGCCTCTTGCAGCATTGGCGGGCGTTCATCCGAATTCGAATGGCCCAGGCGTACCACTGTGATGCCTTGGTCGGGCGAGACGAGCACGTACTGGCCCATATGTCCGATCAGCGAGAACAGGCTGGCGGGTGCGCGATCGGGGAAGAGCGGGTGACCAAACTCGCTTTCGCCCTCCAGAGGCCGGTTAAGCCAGGTCTGAAACCCGTAATGCGGCGAGCGCGGGCTCGGCTCAAGCATCGCATCGATCCAGCGGCTGGGCACGAGCTGTTCACCTGCGCTCGAACGCCCGCCGCGCCGCATGAACTCGCCAAACGCTGCGTAATCGCGCGCGCTCGCATGCATCAGGCTGCCGCCGATCAGTGTGCCCGATGCGTCGTATTCGGCGACCATTGACGCCATGCCCAGCGGATCGAACAGCCGCTCTTTCAGGAAGTCGTCGACCACACGGCGGCGTGTTTCGGGATCGTCGCTAGGCGTCAACGCGCGCGCGGCGATATCGGCGAGGATGACGGTGGTGTTGGAGGAATACTCGAACTGTGCGCCCGGCTCTGCTTCAAGCGGCTGTTCCTTGGCCCAGCGCGCCATATCGCCGCGCCCGTCCAGAAACAGCATGCGCACCTCCGCGCTTTCGTACGGCGGATCGCCCGCCTCGGTATGGCGCAGGCCAGAGCGCATCTGGAGCAAGTGCCGCAGTGTAATCTCCGCGCGCGGATCGCCGGGCCGCTGCCACATAGCCACTGGCGCGGGTTCATCCAAGCTCAGCTTGCCATCGGCAACCAGCATTCCGATCAGGACAGCGGTGATCGTCTTCGCCATCGACCAACTGATAAAGCGCGTGTCCTTGTCATACCCCGCAGCATAGCGTTCAGCTGCAAGCTCTCCATCGGCCATGATGACTACGGCGCGGGTCTCGCCCAGGCCTTCCCTGGTAAACAGGTCGTCGATCTGGCGGGCCAGTTGCTCTCTCGGAGCGCCAGCCTTGTCAGTAACAGCGGCCAGCGCATCGTCGGACAGGGGCGGCAGCGGCGCCTGCGCAGTCCCGCCGCAAGCGGCGAGAAATGCGATCATGGGCAGTGAAGCGGCGAAACGAAGAGACTTGGTGCGATCTGTCATTGCACTCCCAATTCCCCAACACTATCCGCTTGGCAATGGCTAAAACCAACCGATCCGGCAAATCGCGCATCGCACTATGGCTGCTGCTCATCATGGGCGCGGCTCTTGCGGCGGTGCTGTATATCAATCGCGAACCGATCGGCGGATATGCCGAAGTCGGCACCAGCTACGCCGCGCGCGTCGCATGCTCCTGCCGGTTCGTTGCGGGCCGGAATATGGATGATTGTCGCAAGGATAAACTCGCGGGAATGGAACTGGTCACATTGTCAGACGATGCCGATGCCAAAAGCGTCACCGCGCGCTTCCCGCTCGTCACCAGCACGACTGCAACCTACCGCGAAGGCTATGGCTGCGTGCTGGAGGAGTGGGAAGGCTGATCAGGCTGCCGCTTCGCTCTCGGCCACGGACTGCGTGCTGTCGATCCAACCGCCACCGATCACACGCTCACCGGCGTAGATGACCGCAGCCTGACCGGGCGCAACGCCGAATTCGGGATTTTCGAAACGGATCGAGGTTGCAGCTCCATCGCCCATCGCGCGCTCCAGCGTGACAGGCACAGGCTTGGCCAGGCTGCGCACCTTTGCGGTCAGCGGTTCGTCCGGCAGATCGCCGATGCGATTGGTCTCGATCACCTCAGCGCTTTCAACCGCAAGCAATCTTTTCGGGCCAACCCGTACCTGACGCGCATCAGCATCAAGGCCGATGACATAAAGCGGTTCCGGCTGTCCGCCTATTTCCAAACCTTTGCGCTGTCCCACCGTGTAGTGGATGATCCCCTTGTGCGATCCCAGCACGTCTCCGGTTTCGACATGGACAATATCGCCGGGCACGCCGCCTTCGGGGCGCATCTTTTTCACGATCTTGGCGTAATCGCCGTCAGGCACGAAACAGATATCCTGGCTGTCCGGCTTGGCGGCGTTACGCAGGCCTGCTGTTTCCGCAAGCTCGCGAACCTTTGTCTTTGGCAATCCGCCAAGAGGGAAGCGCAGATAGTCTAGCTGATCCTGAGTGGTCGCGTATAGGAAGTAGGACTGGTCACGCGCCGGATCCACCGCGCGGTAAAGATGCGGTCCGCCTATAGTTTCCACACGGCGCACATAGTGCCCGGTCGCAAGACAATCCGCCCCAAGCTCGCGCGCCATGCGGAACAGATCGGTAAACTTTGGACCCATATTGCAGCGGATGCAGGGCACAGGCGTGCGGCCGGAAAGATATTCATCAGCAAACTGCTCCACCACGTCTTCGCGAAAAGCGCTTTCATGGTCGAACACATAATGCGCAATCCCGAGCCTGTCGGCCACGGCGCGCGCATCGGCAATGTCGTCACCCGCACAGCAAGCGCCCTTGCGCCCTGTCGCTGCGCCGTAATCATACAGCTGCAAGGTTATGCCGATCACCTCCGCGCCCGTATCGGCCGCGAGCGCGGCGACGACGGACGAATCGACCCCGCCGCTCATCGCGACAACGATGCGGCATTCGCTCGCTGCGCGCGGCAGATCAAACAGCGCGGCGGTGTCGAGCCCGAAGACGGAATCGGTTGAGGTGGTTGTTGATATCGTCATGGAGGGTGCGTCTTTCCGCCGCCATATAGGGAAAGCGCCAGAAATGTGCCAGTCTTAAGCAGGTGCGGCACCGCCCGGCGTTTCCTAAGGTCTGGTAAACGGCGGTTTTACAAGTTCTTGACTATCGCCAGCTATACACTGCGGGATGTTCGAAAAGGCAAAGCCCTTTCCCCGCGAAGTAAGCGGCCATGAGATCGACGGCGAAATGCTTGTCGGTTCGCTTGATGTCGCTCCGGTCCAGACCGGCGGCGCGCTGCGTGCTGTTGAATGGGGTGAGCTGCGGGTAAAGCTGGAAGCGGCACGGGATTTGCGCCGCGTTCTGCGCCGCGACTCGCGTCTTAATATTGAAGGCGGCGCTTCGAGCTTTGGTGATGCGGCAGCAAGCTATTTCAGTGCGCTAGAGCAAAGCCAACGGACTGTTAACCCTGATGCTTTAGAGCAAAGAAAAGCTTCGAACGCCATAGGCTGTGAACCACGTTGCGAAACGCAGGGTGAAGCACAAGGCGAAGCGGCCACTGGCGATACGAGAGACGATTGATGATTGAGAACCAGGACATCAGACCAGCACAGGTTATCGGCCCCCTCGGCGAGCCGTTGACGATCGATGATCTGCCTGCGCCTTCGACGAAGCGCTGGGTGGTCCGCCGGAAGGCCGAGGTGGTGGCTGCTGTGAATGGCGGTCTGCTTACCATCGACGAGGTTCTTGAACGTTACGGCCTTACGCTGGAGGAGTTCGCCTCCTGGCAGCGTGCAGTGGACCGTTCGGGTATGCAGGGCCTGCGCGTCACGCGTATCCAGCACTACCGCGACCTTTACGAGCGTCAGCTGAAATACTGATTTTTCACGACAAAGTTCGCGCAAAGCGCGGATCTGCCGGAACATTGCCATAACTCCGTCGTTTGCCTAGGTAATACACTTAGGCAACTGGAGAAATTTTTATGGGATGGATTATTGCGCTTATCGTCGGCGGCATCGCCGGATGGCTGGCTAGCCTCGTGATGAATCGTGATGCCTCAATGGGCATTTTCTGGAATATCGTTGTGGGCTGCATCGGCTCAATCATCGGCAACGCGATTGCCGGACCGCTGCTTGGCCTGTCCGGCAGTGTGCAGGAATTCTCGCTTATCGGCCTCGTGATTGCGGTCATTGGCGCGGTTGTCCTGCTCGGTATCGTCAACCTGATCCAGCGCGGCCGCGTTCGCTAAGGCGCACCCACTGCGGCCTGTCCCTGCGGCAGGCAGAATTTCCGGGCGGCATGGCATCGCGCTGTGCCGCCCTTTGCTTTGCCGAATTGCGGAACATTTCAGCAAAGCCCTTCGTCTAGTGTCAAAGTCGTCAGTCGAAGCCCTGATTGTGTCGCTTAGAAGGTAGTCGTAAGCCATGCTTGCAACTGGTGACTTATGCGGGTAATACACTCGTCCGGCGCACCCTCGCGCTGGTTAGCCCCCCGAAGAGGCCTCAGGCAATGAATTACGAGACAACAATCACAGCCGAAGTAGCCGAGAATATCCCTGCGGATACGATCACCGGCTCCAGCGGCGGCATGACCAAGCGGACCCGCAACATCCTGATCGGGGCGGCAATGATTCTTGGTCTGCTGCTGGCGATTGGCGCGTATTTCGCACTTGCCGGCGGCGAACCGGCAGCTGTGGCTGATGATAATGAGCAGGCGCCAGTAGTAACTGTGATCGCACCTGGCCAGACCACCGTTAACGGCGTCATCGAAGTGCCGGGCACTATCGCTGCGCGGCGCGAGATGCCGGTGGGCATCGTCGGCGAAGGCGGCCGGGTGGTTTCAGTGACGGTCGATGCAGGTGACTGGGTAGGTCAGGGTCAGGTGCTCGCTGTGATCGATCGGTCCGTGCAGAACCAGCAGGCTGCAGCTCAGGCGGCGCAGATCGAAGTGGCGCGTGCCGATGCCAATCTGGCGCAGGCCAATCTGGACCGCGCATTGCAGCTTGTCGAGCGTGGTTTCGTCTCCAAGGCTGATGTCGATCGCCTGACGGCAACCCGCGATTCTGCGATGGCAAGGGTCAAGGTTGCTGAGGCGCAATTGTCGGAGCTGCGCGCACGCAATGCCCGCCTCAGCGTGGTCGCTCCTGCCTCTGGCTATGTGCTCGAACGTAATGTTGAGCCCGGCCAGACGGTCGGTGGAGGCTCCCCGGCGCTGTTCCGGATTGCCCGCGGCGGGGAAATGGAAATGCTCGCGCAGGTCGGCGAAACCCAGCTGGCGCGCCTTTCACAAGGCGTCATGGCAACAATCACTCCGACAGGAACGGACAAAAGTTTTGAAGGCCAGGTATGGCAGCTCTCTCCGGTGATTGATCCGCAGAGCCGCCAGGGCACGGCCCGCATCGCGCTGCCCTTCGCTCCGGAACTGCGGCCCGGCGGCTTTGCCACGGCGCGCATCAGCAGCGGCGCACTGACTGCCACCGTTCTGCCTGAAAGCGCAGTGCTGGCCGATGAAGAAGGCAGTTTCGTGTACGTCGTGGGCGAAGACAACACCGCCACCAAACAGCGCGTCAAAACCGGTATGGTCACCTCTCAGGGGATCGCGATTATGGAAGGCCTGTCTGGAACGGAGCAGGTTGTGCTGCGTGCGGGCGGCTTCTTGAACCCGGGCGAAACCGTCAAGCCGCGCCGCCAGGAAGGCTAATCCGATATGAATTTCCGTAATCTGTCCGCATGGTCGATCCGCAATCCGGTGATCCCGTTGGTGTTTTTCACCGCGCTGCTATTCGCCGGGATTGTCAGCTTCATGCGGATGGATGTGACGAACAATCCGGATGTTGAATTCCCGGCGGTGATCGTCAGCATTTCCCAGCCCGGCGCAGCGCCGACGGAGATTGAAAACCAGATTACGCAACGCGTCGAAAGCGCCCTGCGTTCGATCAACGGGGTAAACTCGCTGCAATCGACCGCAAGCGAAGGCAATTCGCGCACATTCGTGGAATTCGAGATCGGCACCGAGATTATCGAGGCTGTGAACGAGGTTGAAACCGCGATCGACGGCGTGCGGGGCAGCCTGCCCGACGGCATTCTCGAACCGCGCGTGCAAAAGGTGAATGTCGCAGGCGACGCTATCGGATATATCGCGGTTGAAGCCGATGACATGACAATCGAACAGCTAAGCTGGTTTGTCGATGATACGGTTTCGAAGCGATTGCTCAAAATAGAGGGCATGGCCGAAGTCGGCCGGTTCGGCGGGGTTGATCGCGAAATTGAAGTGATCCTGGATCCTGCCAAGATGCAGGCCCTTGGCGTTACAGCCTCGCAGATTAATTCCGTGCTGCGGCTAAACAATCTCAATGCGGCAGGCGGTCTTGCCGAGGTTGGCGGAACGCGTCAGTCGCTCCGCGTGCTGGGCAATGACGACAGCGCCTACGAGCTTTCCCAGCGTCAGATCCAGCTCGGCGGCGGCCGGTCAGTGCGGCTTGCCGATGTCGCGACCGTGCGGGATGGCTTTGCTGAGCGCAGCTCGATCAGCGAGGTGGGCGATACCGAAGTCGTCAATTTCTTCATGAACCGTGCACGCGGTTCCTCTGACCTTGCAGTTTACGAAGCCGCGCTGGAGGAAATGGACAAGATCGAGGCGGAAACCGATGGCGTCCGTTTCATTCGTATGTTCACCAGCACCACCTACACCGAAAGCCAGTACAAAAGCTCGATCGCTGCTCTGATCGAAGGCGCTGTGCTGGCCATTGTGGTGGTATTTCTGTTCCTGCGCGATTGGCGTGCGACCTTTATCAGTGCGGTCGCCATCCCGCTCTCTGCGATCCCTACATTCTGGTTCATGGACCTGCTCGGTTTCAATCTCAACTTCCTGTCCCTGTTGGCGCTGGCGCTGGTGGCAGGCGTCCTGGTCGATGATGCGATCGTGGAGATCGAGAACATCGTGAGGCATATGAGGATGGGCAAAACCGCCTATCAGGCCAGTATCGATGCGGCTGACGAGATCGGCCTGCCGGTGGTTGCGACCAGTTTCTGCATCGTCGCAGTGTTCCTGCCCGTGGGTCTGATGCCGGGCATTTCGGGCCAGTTCTTCCAGAACTTTGGCCTGACAGTGGTTGTCGCGGTGCTCATGTCGCTGGCCGTCGCGCGCATGATAACGCCATTGATGGCGGCCTACTTCCTATCGGCCAAGGGTAATGCGAGCCACGGCGAAGGCCCGTGGATGGATCGGTACATGCGGATGCTCGGCTGGACGCTTGATCGCGGTAAGCTTTATGCGCGCCGCGAAGGTCTGCCTGGGCCACGCTCACGCTTTCTTTATGTCGTCTCGATGCTGCTGGTAGTGATTGCGCTGCTGGTGGTCACATTCATGGTGATGATACAGGGCTTTGGCGCGATTGCCGAGTTTGAGATCCCTCAAAGCGCGGCAAACGCTTTGTTCAGCGACTCAAACTCGACCGGCCACTTCCTCGTTTCGAAACTGTTCGACATCGCGCTGGTCATCTTCATTTCGATCGCAACCTTTGTTGCCGGATGGGCGACTTTCAAGCTGATCGAACTGCTGTCCAAATTTCGCGGGCGTTTCGGTCAAAGCGTCCAATATCTGACAGCCCGTTTCTACGATCACCGCATCTGGATGCTCAGCGTCGGATGGTTCTCGCTGCTGGTCACGATTTTGCTGTTCGGACAGATCCCCGGCGCATTTCAGCCGACCATCGACGACGAAAACTCGCGCGTAGAAATCGAGATGGCACCGGGCACGACCCTGCAAGACACGAAGGTAGTGTCGGATCAGGTCTATGCCATTCTGGAGCAGGAATCCGAAGTCGAGCGGATGATGCAGCGCATTCGCGTGGGCAATTCTACGATCTTCGTCAAATTGCGCGACGACCGTGAGCGGACTTCGATTGAATTCGAGCGCGAGCTTGCTCCGCGCCTGACAGAGATTGCCGATGCGCGCGTGCGCTTCGCCTCGCAAAGCGGCGGTTTCGGTTCTGGCCGCGACCTGACCGTGATGCTGGCGGGGTCCGATCCTGAACTGCTCGATCAAACTGCCGCAGCCCTCGTCGAACAGATGAAGGGGCTTGATACCCTTGTCGCGCCGCGCATTAGTGCTGATCTCAACCGGCCAGAGATCATCATCACGCCGCGGGAGGAAATTGCGGCGGAACTTGGCATTTCAACCGCTGCGCTCAGCCAGACGATCCGCATCGCGACACTGGGTGAGATCGAGCAGAATGCAGCCCGTTTCTCGCTCTCCGACCGCCAGATTCCAATCCGGGTCAAGCTTTCGGAAGATGCGCGCGGCCAGATGACCACGATTGAAAATCTTCCGGTTCAAACGGCAAGCGGCGGCACAGTCCCGCTGGCGCGCGTGGCCGACATCACTTTTGGTTCGGGACCGACTGCAATCCAGCGCTACAACCAGAACCGCCGCGTGCTGGTTGGCGCTGATCTCGCCTCGGGTGTGATCAAGGGTGAAGCGCAGGCCGAGATTGATGCCCTGCCGGTTCTGCAAGAATTGCCGACCGGTGTGATCCGCGATGTCGTGGGCGAGGATGAATGGCAAATCGAGCTGATCAACAATCTGATCATCGCCATTATCGCGGGCGTTCTGCTGGTGTTTGCCTGCCTTGTGCTGCTTTACAAACGCCTTATGAGCCCGCTGGTCAACATGACCTCGCTGGCGCTTGCACCGCTGGGCGGCATTCTGCTGATCTGGCTGCTGGGCAAGGAGCAGAGCATGCCTGTTTATATCGGCATTTTGCTGTTGCTGGGTATTGTGTCCAAGAACTCGATCCTGCTGATCGACTTTGCGATCGAGGAAATGGACCGCGGCACCCGCAAGTTCGATGCCATCATGGAGGCTGGACACAAGCGTGCGCAGCCGATTGTCATGACGACGATTGCCATGACCGCAGGCATGATCCCTGTCGTGGTCAATGGTTATTTCGGCGGCGGCGACGGCGCCTGGCGCGAACCGATGGGCTGGACCGTGATCGGCGGGCTTGTCATGTCGACCTTGCTGACGCTGGTGATCGTCCCTGCCGGCTTTAGCTTGGCGGACGGATTCGAACGGCGGATCGGCCCGTGGCTGCGTGAGAAGATGCTGACCTACAAGCCGGGTGACGATACCAAGCCGCACAGTCCGCCTGCTGTAGATCAGTCCCCCGACCGGCCCTATCCCGGCAATGCTGGCGGTGCTGTGCCAGCGACGCGCCTTCCGCCCGGAGCAGAGCCTGCCGAATAATCGGAAAGCCGTGACTATCGCCCCTGAATCAGGCAGGGGGCGCGGCGATGGTTGAGCATCGTCCTGTGCCTCTGATGTTCGGCGGAGAGCCGCTGACCGCTGACCGTGCCCGGCGCATGCGCTGGACCGCGACCGGGCTGCTATGCGCGATGGCGGTCCTGTTTTTCTCAACCCATGCTCTGGCAGAAACCGGGCATCCTGCCTGGGGATACGTAAACGCTTTTGCAGAGGCGGCGATGGTTGGCGGTCTGGCCGACTGGTTCGCGGTGACTGCGCTGTTCCGCCACCCGCTCGGTCTGCCAATCCCGCACACTGCGATTATTCCGGAGAACAAAGACCGGATCGCGGATACAATGGCCCAGTTCCTGCGCGAAAACTTTCTGACACCAGCTGTTGTGGCACGCAGGATGGCGGGCATGAACGTCGCACGCGCAGTCGGTGATTTTCTGGTGGATGCCCCCGATCCTCAGAACCCTGACAACCGTTCGCGCATAACCGGCGGCGCATCCGAGCTGCTCGCCGAGGTGCTCGAATCGCTCGATCCTGACAGGCTGGGCAATCAGGTGCGCTCTGGGCTCGCGGGGCAACTTGCAAAGATTGACATGTCCCCGCTTGCTGGCCGTATGCTCGAAAGCTCGATGACCGATGGCCGTCACCTCCCGCTGATCGACGGAATTATTCGCTGGGCGGGCCTGACACTTGAAGACAATGAAGAGACGGTGAAAGAGATCATCCACCAGCGTGCCAATTCCGTGCTGCGCTGGACGGGCCTGGACGAGCGCATTTCCTCCAGCGTTCTCGATGGCCTCTATAAATTGCTGGCCGAAGTGCTGGTCGATCCTGAACATCCGATCCGGTTCAAGGTGGAGGAAGGCCTGCGAAAGCTGAGCCAGGATCTCCAGCACGATCCTGTTACGCGTGAACGCGTGGAGGAAATGAAGCGCGACCTGATCGAAAATCCGGCTGTGGCCGAATGGTGGATGGGCGTGTGGGAGCGCATCCGCCAATCCATGATCCGCCGCGCGCGGGACGCGGATAGCGGGCTGGGTGAGGAAATGCGCAAAGGCCTCGCCGAATTGGGCGAGGCCTTGAAGAAAGACGAGCGCCTTCAGCTCCAGATCAACCGGTTCGCACGCCGCACGGCTGTTGGCGTCGCGACGCGCTATGGCACCGAAATCGTTACCCTTGTCTCAGAAACAGTGAAACGCTGGGATGCGACCACCATTACCGGACGGATCGAAAGCGCGGTTGGCCGCGACCTTCAGTTCATCCGCATCAATGGCACGCTGGTTGGCGGGCTGGTCGGCATGACATTGCACTTTATCGTGGGTTTTTTCTAACGTTTGGCTGTCAGCCGATCCGGTAGATTATCGAAGTTTGATAGAATGAAGCCATTGGCTTCCCCTCGCTGTCCAGCGCAGGCTCAAATTCGGCCTTTTGCATTTGTCTGCACGCGGGCGAATTGAGGATATTCGTGTCAGTCGCTTTCAACGTCACGCATTCGGTGACCTGACCCTTCTCGTTCACATTGACGCGCAGCCTAGCAATCGCCGATTCTCCGGCGCGCAGCGCACGTTGCGGATAGGTCTTCACGATACGATCGACAATCTCTTGTTGATTGGTCCAGAACGGCATCCTTGTGAGCGTCCTGTGCTTTTCAATGTCGAGCCCCCACTCATTCAAGCGTTGCTCTGAACATTGATTGAGGACTTCAAAAGCCTGATCGAGCGGCCCGGTCATGAACTTCACTGTCCGCCCGCCCTGTTCGAGCGCAACAAAGCGGGATCTGGCTGCTTGCTCAAGCTCAAGCTGAGGCAACTGCGTGGCCACCTTGTCCAAGCTGTCAGCCTCAGGTTCGGGAACCAGCGCCATCGACGCATACACAATCGCTGGCCCGAATTCCTCGACTTCGCCTCTAAAAGGCTCGGCGCTGGTAGGAGCCGCACCGTCATAGGTGACCAGAGCTGTCGGGCGCCGACCCTTGAACCTGCGCAGCGCCGGTCCTGCGACGGTAAAGCCGAATTTCGCGTCAGGGCCCCACTGTTCAATGAACAAGAGGCTGCGGCTGTCCCCCTCGCCAAATATTCGGGCGAGCCGACATTTCTCTTCGCCATAGTCGACGTTCCACGGTGTTGCGGGCTTAAGCACCGTAACCTTGTCATCGGCGATGGCAGGGGCCGTAAGTCCGGAGCTGAGCGCAAAAGCAGCGAGACCCGCGACAATAAAATTCCTTGCGACCATACAAAAAACCTCCGCCACACATCTTAGTGCAGCGGAGGTTTCATTCAATTGAATTTGTGCAGCTGTTACAGTGCGTTCGTAAGCTCTGGCACTGCGTTATAAAGGTCAGCCACCAGCCCGATATCGGCAACCTGGAAGATCGGTGCGTCTTCGTCCTTGTTGATGGCGATGATGACTTTGGAGTCTTTCATGCCTGCAAGGTGCTGGATCGCGCCGGAGATTCCGATCGCGATGTAGACTTCGGGCGCGACAATCTTGCCGGTCTGGCCGACCTGATAATCGTTAGGGACATAGCCTGCATCCACCGCAGCGCGCGATGCGCCGATGGCCGCGCCGAGCTTGTCGGCAAGCGGGTTGATGATCTGCTCGAACGTCTCGCTGTCTTTCAGCGCGCGCCCACCCGATACAATGACCTTTGCAGCAGTGAGTTCAGGGCGCTCGCTCTCGGCAACTTCCCGGCTGACGAAGCTGGATAGTCCCGCATCGCCGGGCCCTGCCACATCTTCAACCGCAGCCGATCCGCCTTCGGCAGCGGCTTTTTCAAACGCGGTACCGCGAACGGTGATGACCAGCTTGGCGTCGCTTGATTGTACGGTCGCGATAGCATTGCCTGCATAGATCGGACGGGTGAAGGTCTTGTCGCCTTCGACCGAAAGAATGTCCGAAATCTGCATTACATCAAGATGCGCGGCGACCCGCGGTGCAATGTTCTTGCCCGATGTGGTCGCTGGTGCGAGCAGCGCGTCATAATCGGCCATCACCTGCGCCACCAGCGGAGCAACGTTTTCTGCCAGGCCTTCACCGTAAGCGGCATCGTCCGCCTTCAGCACTTTGGAGACGCCTGCGATTTTGGCAGCTGCTTCGGCAGCGCCGTCGCAATTGTGGCCTGCGACCAATGCGGTAACATCGCCCATTTGTGATGCAGCGGTGACCACGGCGAGGGTTGCGTCGTTGACGCTGTTGTTGTCGTGTTCGACGAGAACCAGAGTGTTCATGTCTCTTCTATCCTTTCCGTAGTTCGCTTACGCGATGCCCATCGCTTTGATTTTTTCGACCAGAGCGGCGACGTCTTCGACCTTTTCACCGGCCTGACGGACGGGCGGTTCGGAAACGTTGGTGGTGGTGAGGCGCGGCGCGATGTCGACACCGTAATCGGCCGGAGCCTTGGTATCGAGCGGCTTCTTCTTCGCCTTCATGATATTAGGCAGCGAAGCGTAGCGCGGCGCGTTCAAACGAAGGTCGGTCGTGACGATGGCCGGCATTGTCAGCTTAACCGTTTCAAGACCGCCATCGATTTCGCGCTTTACAACCACGCTGTCGCCGTCGATCTCGACAGTGTTGGCGAAGGTACCCTGCGGACGGCCCATAAGCGCAGCGAGCATTTGGCCGGTCTGGTTGCTGTCGTCAGAGATTGACTGTTTGCCAAGCATCACGATGTCGGGGCCTTCCTCATCGGCGATAGCTTTGAGGATCTTGGCGACGGCCAGCGGCTCGACCTCTTCATCGGTCTCGACCAGGATTGCGCGGTCAGCGCCCATGGCGAGCGCGGTGCGCAGAGTTTCCTGCGCCTTGGCCGGACCGATCGATACGGCGATGATTTCTTCGGCCTTGCCGGCTTCCTTGATGCGGATCGCTTCTTCGACAGCGATCTCGTCAAACGGGTTCATGCTCATTTTGACGTTTGCAAGATCAACGCCAGACCCGTCCGCTTTGACGCGGGGTTTGACATTGTAATCGATCACCCGTTTCACGGGGACGAGGATTTTCATATGATTTCCTTTCCCTTTGGCATGCCAGCACTGCGGTGCCGCGCATGACGAATCTTGTTTGTTGGCGGACTAGCTTGCGTTTACGTAAACGTCAAGTTGCCCGTATATCCGATTCTTTCTTATTCACCTGTCGAATTTCGGTCTCGCGATACGTCCTCCTTGCGTCAACCCCGCTATTTGATGCTTAACGCATCTGAGTTGCGCGAAGGTGGACTCAGTGATGGGAGAGTGTGCAATGCTTGCAATCGAGCGTGCTTTCGTAACCCTTTTTGCGGCAACAGCGCTCGCAAGTGCTGCGGCGCCGCAGGATGCTGTGTTTGAAACGAGGATCGGTGAGAAAGGTTTCGAGTCGCCCCCTGCGCAGATCGAAAATGTGGACTGGCTCGTCGGCCAATGGTTGGGCGACGGGATTGGGGGTGCGCCCGCGATGGAAAGTTGGTTGCCACCGATCGGCGGTACGATGGTTGGCACATTCGTACAGCAAACTGCCGATGGCGACATACAGTTCACCGAACACCTCTATCTGATGGAAGAAGCCGGATCGCTAGTGCTGCGGCTCAAGCATTTCAATGCCGATCTCACCGGGTGGGAGGAAAAGGACGACATGCTCACTTTCCGGCTCGTGGCGATTGAATCATGCGCGGCTTACTTCAATGCTCTCACCTTGCGGTGTGCGGACAAGGATAAGCCGGGCGAGGGGCTGGTGGCGGCGGTGCGAATGCAGTCGGGCGGGGAGCTGGTTTTTCGGTTTACCAACACGGACGCCAACGAGGTGGCCACGGGTCCTGCACCTTTGCTGCGGTGTGACGGATCTACCCGCGAAATGAACGATTGCGGCGCGCAAATCCTCAGGCGAGCTGACGCCGAGCGAGCCCGTTATCTCGCCGCAGCGGTGGAGGCAATGGCGGACCGATCCGACTGGGAGACCGAGATGCGCCTTGACCTTCAAAAGGATATGGCCGCGTCCGATGAGAAATTCACCGCCTATCGCGACGCGGAATGCGGCGCCCTGTATGACCGCTCAATCACGGGGTCAATTCGCAACATGGAATACCTAGCCTGTTCGATCATTCTGACGCGCGAACGCACGCGCACGATTTGGCGGCATTGGCTGACCTATCCGGACGGGACGCCGCTCCTCCTCCCGGAACCGGAGCGGACGCCCCAAAGATAAAGGCCGCGCCAAACTGATTTGACGCGGCCTCTAAGCCAAATACTGAAGATGAAGCTTACGCCGCCTGCTTGACCTCGGCGACGATCTTCTTCGCTGCATCACCAAGATCGTCTGCAGGGACAATCGGCAGGCCGGAATTCGCAAGGATTTCCTTGCCTTTCGCAACATTCGTTCCCTCAAGGCGAACCACCAGAGGCACATCTAGATCAACTTCCCTGGCCGCGACCACGATGCCTTCAGCGATCGTGTCGCAGCGCATGATCCCGCCGAAGATGTTGACGAGAATGCCTTCGACCGCAGGGTCTTTGAGGATGATCTTGAATGCAGCCGTGACTTTCTCGGTTGTCGCGCCGCCGCCCACATCAAGAAAGTTTGCCGGGAAGGCACCGTTGAGCTTGATGATATCCATCGTCGCCATGGCGAGGCCCGCACCGTTGACCATGCAGCCGATGTTCCCGTCGAGCTTGATGTAGGCAAGATCGTATTCGGACGCTTCGACCTCGGCTGGGTCTTCTTCTGTCTCGTCGCGCATCGCCTCGATCGCCGGGTGACGATAGAGCGCGTTGCCGTCAAAGCTCATCTTGGTGTCGAGCACTAGCAGATCGGCTTTGCCGTCCGCATCCGGCTTGGTTTCTACCAGCGGGTTGATTTCGAGCATCTCGCAATCGCTCGCCATGAACGCAGCGTAAAGTTTGGCGGCAAGTTTCTGGCACTGTTTGTTGAGATCACCCGACAGTTCCAAAGCGAAGGCCACGGCCCGTCCGTGGTGCGGCATGAAGCCCTGTGCCGGATCGATCGTGATCGTGGTTATCTTTTCTGGCGTTTCATGGGCCACATCTTCGATATCCATGCCGCCCTCGGTTGAAGCGACCATCGCGACCTGGCCGCTGGCGCGGTCCACCAGCATGGCGAGATAGTACTCGCTTTCGATATCGACACCGTCTGTCACGTAAAGGCGGTTGACCTGCTTGCCTTCTGCGCCGGTCTGGATTGTCACCAGCGTGTTGCCGAGCATTTCCTTCGCATGGCTTTCCACTTCATCCAGCGAGAATGCTAGTCGCACGCCGCCTTTGGCATCTTCAGGCAATTCCTTGAACTTGCCTTTGCCGCGGCCACCTGCGTGGATCTGCGCCTTCACAACATACAGCGGGCCAGGCAGCTTCTTTGCGCCTTCGACTGCTTCTTCAACAGTCAGGGCAGCATGGCCGGCGGGGATGGCGATCCCGTGTTCCTTAAGCAGTTCCTTGGCCTGATATTCGTGGACGTTCATGTCAGAGAGATCCCTTGATTGTTCGTATGGACCGCTCCCGCAATGGAGAGAGTCGTTCGCAGCACGCCCTAAGGCGGTTCGCGCGACTTGAAAAGTGCCCAGAGCCACTTGCGCGTGATTACCCATCATGATTGATAGGCCGGAATGATAGACAAAGGTCGCCTATTGGAAATTGTCCGCGAAGCAGGGCGGATTGCACATGCGCGGTGGCCGGGCGACGGGCACGCTCTGGAAAGCTGGGACAAGACGCCTGGCAACCCGGTGAGCGTTGCGGATCTCGAGGTTGACCGTTTCCTGCGGCGAGAGCTCGGACTGCTGCTGCCATCTGCGGGCTGGCTTTCCGAGGAGACGGTGGATGATAAGGCTCGCACCGGCAGCGATCTGCTGTGGCTGGTCGATCCGATTGACGGTACCCGCGATTTCGTGCGCGGCCGCGCCGGATGGGCCGTTTCTGTAGCTCTGGTCAGTTCGGGCAGGCCGCTGATCGGTATCCTTGCCGCGCCTGCACGGTCAGAGGAGTGGTGCGCCGTTGCAGGGCAAGGGGCGACGCTAAATGATGCGCCAATCGCCGCCAGCACCAGACGCGAATTTGCCGGAGCGAGGGTGCCTGTCGATCAATTGCCCGACCCAGATACCGATCTGGTCGCTGTGGAGAAACCGAATTCGATTGCCCTTCGCATTGCCATGGTTGCCGACAACCGGGCAGACTTGGTGGCGACGCTGCGCTGGGGGTTTGAGTGGGATATTGCGGCCGCCGCCCTGATTGCTCGTGAGGCGGGGGGCGAGGTGTCCGATGCGTTTGGAGAACCGCTCGCTTACAACAAACATGACCCGCGAGATTTCGGGGTGCTCGTATCGTCTCCGGGGATTCACAAAGCAGCCGTGGCGCGGCTTGCTGAAAGGGCCGCGCAGCTCAAACATAACAAATAAAAAGGGCCGGCCCCATCGGACCGGCCCTTTAAGCGGGTAATGATCAGGGAACTCAGTTTCCGGCGCGAGCCGCCTCAACATCTTCCTGACTGATCGGTGTGATCTTGATTTCCACGCGGCGGTTCAGCGGCTCGTTGATGTTGTCGCCGGTCTTGACGCGCAGATAATCGTATTGCTCGCCAAAACCCTGCGTAGCCATACGGGCGCGGGCCACTCCGCGAGAAGCAAGGTAATTCGCGACAGCTTCGGCCCGCTGCTCCGACAGACGCTGGTTGAGTGCGTCCGAGCCAGTCGTATCGGTAAATCCATACACGTCTATCAGGCTGTTTGGGTATTTGATCATGCTGTCGGCAACGGTGTTGAGTGTCTCGTAGAAGCCGGGATTGATGTCTGCAGAGCCACTCGCAAAAGTCACGCCATCGGGCAGACGGACGAGAATAGCGTTCTGATCACCGATTTCCTCGACATCGACGCCGCTGCCGGCAGTCTGCTCGTCCAGCTCCTTAATCTGGTCATCGAACTGCTTGCCTACCACGGCACCCGCAGAACCGCCGATGCCAGCGCCGATGATACGGGCGGTATCGCCGCCCACAATGCCGCCGAGCAGATAGCCGAGCGTGCCGCCCACACCCGCGCCGATGACTGTGCGGGAAGCTTTTTGCTCTCCGGTATTGGGGTCCGTCACACACGCGCTGGTGCCGAGCATGGCGAGAGCCGCTGTGGATGAAAGCAGGATACGCGATGTTTTCATTATACTTCTCCTCCTGAGAATTCAGTGCTGTATATATCGTAACAATCACAAACGCACGGGAATGTTCCGCAGCGACACCGCTGTGCCCGCCCGCGTTGCTCCGAGCTGAATGCCCGCGTAACTTCATGTAACCGCAGGATCGGCTGGCAAGTGCGGGAAATTGTGCTAGCGCATTCCTGTGACACCATTTCCCTGGACAGAACTTTTCATCATCGCCGGCCTGATCGTGCTGAATGGCGTTTTCGCCATGTCTGAGCTTGCGATTGTGTCTGCCAAGACATCCGCGCTTAAGGCCAAGCGTGATGAAGGCTCCGCCAGCGCGAAAATTGCGCTCAATCTGGCTGAAGAACCGGGCAAATTCCTGTCGACGGTCCAGATCGGCATTACCCTGATCGCAATCATCACAGGCGCGTTCTCAGGAGCCAGCCTTGAAGGTCCGGTCGGTGAGCGCATGGCGGCATTCGGCGTTCCAGCGGAAATGTCAGGGCAGGTCGCATTTATTACCGTGATCGCTTTGACCACCTATTTGAGCGTGGTCGTGGGAGAGCTTGTCCCCAAACAGCTGGCTTTGCGCAGCGCCATTCCGATAGCGCTTGTCATGGCCCGCCCGATGGCGACGCTTGCCACCATCGCGGCGCCGCTGGTGTGGGTGCTCGACAAATCATCTGCCGGTATCATCGCTCTGTTCGGCATCCGCTCGAAGGGCCAGACTTCGCTTTCCGCGCAGGAATTGCAGATGATTTTCGCCGAGGCCACGCGATCAGGCGTGATCGAAGCAGAACAGAGCCAGATTCTGACCGGTGTTGTCCGTCTGGCCGAACGGCCGGTTCGCGAAATGATGACACCGCGGACCGAAATCGACTGGATCGAGGCTGATGCGGACCTTGATCAGATCAGACACACCATCGAACAAAGCCCGCATTCTCTTCTGCCTGTTGCAGAGGGATCACCCGATGCAATCCTCGGAGTGGTCAAAGTCCGCGAAGTGCTCGCAGATCTTGTCGCGGGCAAGGCGGTGTCAATCCGTGAGATGATGCGCAAGGCCGAGGTCGTGCCCGATCAGCTTGATGCAATGGATGCGCTGCGCGTCCTGCAGTCATCCGACATAGCAATGGCGGTGGTGCATGATGAATACGGCCATTTTGAAGGAGTAGTGACCCCGGTCGATCTACTCACGGCGATAGCCGGCAATTTTGCCAGCGATCAGGATGAAGGGGACACCCCGCAGATTATCGAATGCAGCGACGGTTCACTGATGATCGCTGGTGCGCTTTCCGCGGATGCTCTCGCGGACCGGCTGGGCCTTGACTATGATGATACGCGGGAATTCGGCACGACTGCCGGATACGCTCTATCCGTGATGAAGCGGCTTCCTGTTCCTGGCGAATCATTCAGCGACCAAGGCTGGCATTTCGAGATTGTCGATATGGACAATCGCCGCATCGATCAGATCCTGGTGCGCCGCGAAGACCCGGCAGACGACGAACAGCCCGCTTCGGTCTGAGTGAACTACGAAGGAATTACGGTCTGCGCGTTCTGACCGTCACCTTCGGGCGCCGCGATAATGTCGCGCGTCACTCGCCCTTTGGCGACCGTGTTTGTTTCCGGATCTCCAGCAAGCGAGCGTATGCCAGGTGCCGCAGCGCCTGCGCGATCCAGAACCGAAATTTCAGTCTGACTGCGCGGAGCGGGACCGCCAAACAGTGCGTCGAGCGCCTGTTCCTGCGCGGTGCCTTCTGCTGGGCGCGGCGCGCCGGGTGCAGGCGGGGTCAGCGTAAAGTCGGGCGGAACCACCAGAGGCGCCTGACGCTGCACGGCAAACTCGTCTGGACGGTCACGGTTGAAAATTCCGCTGCCACCGCAGGCTGCAAGCATCGCACTGCCGGCTGTAAGAAGGATGGCGGACTGTAGCTTACGCATTCTCAATTCTCCGATGGGGCGGCCTGTGCGCCCGGTTCGCTTTCATCCTTTTCGCGCATGAAAAGGCTGCGCGCAAGGATGATGACGACGCCGATGGTGATAGCTGCATCAGCGACGTTAAATACCAGAAAGGGGCGGAAAGTACCGATGTGGAGATCGGCATAGTCGATGACATAGCCAAGCTCCCACCGGTCGCGGATATTGCCGATTGCACCGCCCAGGATCATGGCGAGGCCGATAATATCGCCCATCATCTTCTCGCGCATCATCCATACGAGCACGACTACTGCGATTGCCGCCGTGATCGCCACCAAGACCCAACGCGCCTCCATGCTGGTTGCCTGAAACATGCCGAGCGACATGCCGCGGTTCTCGACATAGGTGAGGTCGAAAAACGGCAGCAATTCCATGTTGTCGCCGTAATTGTCGATGCCGAGCCGCGCGGTGACATACCACTTCACCACCTGGTCGATCACGGCGATAAAGGCCGCAAGCACCAGACCGATCACGCGGCTGCGAGTGAACATTGCGCTCATCCGGCGGCATCCATTTGGGCGACAACACCATCGCAGCGCCCGCACAGCGCGCCATCTTCGCGCACGTCGGGTAGCAGACGCCAGCAGCGGCCGCATTTGTTATGAGTGGATTTGGCGACAGTCACCGAGTCCCCTTGGCCGCGCGTCACTGTCCCCGTGATGAACAATTCGGCAAGCTGTTCGTCGGTTACGCCATCGGGCACGGCAGCGTCGGGCACGGTAACGGTCGCTTCGTTCGAGGAACGGATCACCTTATCGCGGCGCAGCGGCTCGATCGCTTCGGTTACACGTTCACGTAAGCTCCGCAGCTTTTCCCACTTTTCGCGGTCAGCAGGGACGTTTGGCACGCTCGGCCATTCGAGCAGGTGGACGCTGCCGCCTTGCTCGCCGTCTTCGGGATAGCGCGTTTGCCACACTTCCTCTGCGGTAAATACGAGCACCGGAGCGGCGTAGCGGACGAGCGCATGAAACAGCAGATCGAGCACGGTGCGATAGGCGTTGCGCGTCGTGCTGTCCGGCCCGTCGCAATAAAGCGTGTCCTTGCGGATATCGAAGAAGAACGCGGAGAGGTCTTCGTTGCAGAAATCGACCAGCAGCCGCGTGTAGGTGTTGAAATCGTAATCCTCTACCGCCTTGCGCAGCTTGCCGTCGAGTTCGCTCAGCAGTGAGAGAACGTAGAGTTCGAGTTCGGGGATTTCGCCCGCATCGCTCATGTCACCCACAAAGCCGTCTAACGCACCCAGAAGGTATCTGAACGTGTTGCGAAGGCGGCGGTACTGATCGCCGACACCCTTGATAATTTCATCACCGATGCGGTGGTCTTCGGTAAAGTCCACGCTGAGCGCCCACAGGCGGATAATATCAGCGCCGGTCTGTTCCATCATCTTGACCGGATCGGTGGTGTTGCCGAGCGACTTGGACTGTTTGAAGCCCTTGGCATCCATGGTGAAGCCATGGGTGAGGACCTGATCGTAAGGCGCGCGGCCCCGCGTCGCGCAGCTTTGCAGCAGCGAGGATTGGAACCAGCCGCGATGCTGGTCACTGCCTTCGAGATAGAGATCGGCAGGCCATTTGAGATCGGGCCAGCGCCCGCTTTCGAGCACAAAGGAATGCGTGCAGCCGCTATCGAACCAGACATCGAGAATGTCGGTGACCATCTCGTAATCGTCTGGGTTGTGCGCGTCTCCGAGGAATTCGCCCTTGCGACTTTCCTCCCACGCATCGACGCCTTCCTTGGTGATTGCAGCGACGATGCGCGCGTTCACTTCCGGGTCTTGCAGATAAGTGCCGTCCGGGCGGACGAAGATCGTGATCGGCACGCCCCAGGCGCGCTGGCGCGAGAGCACCCAGTCGGGGCGCCCTTCGACCATCGAGCCGATGCGGTTGCGGCCTTTTTCCGGGACAAAACGCACGCGCTCGACTTCCGACATGGCGCGGCTGCGAAGCGTGCCGTCTCCCTCAAGCTCGCGGTCCATCGGGACGAACCATTGCGGCGTGCAGCGATAGATGACCTTCGCCTTCGAGCGCCACGAATGCGGATAGGAGTGCGCGTAATCGGCGCTGGCCGAAAGCAGCGCGCCTGCTGCGCGCAGGTCCGAGCAGATCGGTCCATCGGGCGAGTTGAATGGCTTGTTGATGACAGAGCGGCGGCGCTCATCGTCCCCGCCGAGCCACAGCCAATCGTCGCGGTAACGCCCGTCATCCATCACCGCAAAGACGGGGTTGATGCAGTTGGCCTTGCACAGCTCAAAATCATCCTC
>CALLQC010000012.1 GCA_938015255.1 uncultured Erythrobacter sp. | reverse complement strand
GGCCATTTGAGGCTGACGATGACGCGCCCTCCTTCAAAGGAGGCGTGGTTCCCGATTATGCGACTTGGGACAATCGTATTTCGCAGCTCGACGATCATGTCCTGTCGGAAGAGCGGCGCCGCCTTCCTTGGTGGCGGCCTGGCCATTATCGCGGCCGTCGCAAACGCTGGTGGGCTGTGCGGCTTGTCGCGGCCATTTTGCTTATTCTCATACTGCTCGTCGGTTGGCTGGCGGTAACGGCGCCGCTTTCAAAAAGTCTTGAACCGATAGCCGCGCCGCAGGTTACGCTGCTTGCGAGCGATGGTACTCCGATTGCCAGAAGCGGTGCGGTGGTAGACGCGCCGGTCAAAGTTGCTGATCTGCCGCCTCATGTTGTCGAGGCATTCCTGGCAATCGAGGATCGCAGGTTCTATTCGCATTGGGGCGTTGATCCGCGCGGTATCGCGCGCGCTGCCTGGACCGGCAGGGGGGGCGGTTCGACGATCACGCAGCAATTGGCGAAATTCACGTTCCTGACGCCCGAACAAACTTTGAGCAGAAAAGCGCGCGAGGCCCTAATCGCCTTTTGGCTGGAGGGGTGGCTTACCAAGGACGAAATTCTCGAACGGTATTTGTCGAATGCCTATTTCGGCGACAATCAATACGGATTGCGCGCGGCGTCTCTGCATTACTTCTATCGCAAGCCTGAAAATCTGAGACCAGAACAGGCCGCCATGCTCGCGGGGCTGCTTCAGGCACCCTCACGCTACAATCCCACCAGACATTATGCCCGCGCCAAGACTCGCATGGACATCGTCATCGGCGCAATGGTGGATGTTGGCTATTTGACGCAGGCCGAGGCGGATGCCTTGCCTGCACCCAGACTGGATGTTCGGACACGCGATACTCTGCCAACGGGCACATATTTTGCCGATTGGGCTCTCCCGATGGCACGACGGGGAATGGAGACAAACTACTCCAAGCAAGTGATCACAACCACACTGGACTCCAGGCTCCAATCGCTCGCCAGCCGCGTTACGAGCCGTGCTGCGCTGGGCAATGCGCAGGTTGCGCTGGTCGCCATGCGGCCCAGCGGTGAAGTCGTCGCAATGGTCGGCGGCAAAGATTATTCATCTTCACCTTTCAATCGGGCCACGCAGGCAAAGCGGCAACCTGGATCGACGTTTAAGCTGTTCGTGTATCTTGCGGCTCTCGAAGCCGGATGGGATCCGGAAGATATGATCGCAAACACTCCGATTGAAACAGGAAGCTATCGCCCAAAGAATTCACGCGAGCGATATTCTGCGGCCATTTCCCTGGAAGACGCACTTGCATCCAGCAGCAATGTTGCCGCCGTGCGACTGTTCGGCGAGGTGGGAAGCGAAAATGTGATCCGCACAGCGCGCTCGCTTGGCGTGACGTCGCCGATGCCCGAAGGTGATCCCAGTCTTGCGCTCGGCACGTCTTCAATGACGCTGCTCGAACTCACCTCTGCTTATGCAGGCGTCGCTGGAAACTCCTTCCCTGTCCGCCCACATGCTTTCCCGCAGGAAGAGGAAAGCTGGTGGGAATGGCTCACAAGCCGGGAAGACAGCATTTCCAGCGGCGATCATGAAGATCTGGAGCAGATGCTGAGGACCGCGATCAATCGCGGTACGGGCCGGGCGGCGACCCTTCCGATCGCGAATTACGGCAAGACCGGAACCACCCAGAATTACCGCGATGCCTTGTTCGTCGGCTATGCAGGTGATCTTGTGGTTGGAGTTTGGGTTGGCAATGATGACAATTCACCGTTGAACAAGATCACCGGTGGTGGACTGCCCGCACGTATATGGAAGGATTTTATGCGAGGTGCGCTCTCGCTGCCTTTGCCCAAACCCACAGCATCACCTGACCCGGCCGGGCCAGTGCAGCCTTTCGACGTTGGCGAAGGGGAAGAAATTCCGATTGATGACAATGGCTCAACGCTGCGCTTCGAAGAAGGGCGTGTAATTCTCGGCACCGAAATCGAAGGCGTGCCGCTTGAATTCAGGCTTGATGAAGGCGGGCTCGACGTGCGGCCTGCTGATCCCGACGATTAGGCCATCAGGATGTTCATGATCGCGGTCGCGATGGGGCGGCCGGGATCGTCCTGCCACGCTTCTACAGAGATATTCGCGTTTCGGCGCCCCAATCGCGTGATACGTCCTTTGGCGAAGCTTGGTTGGGATTTACCCGCTGCAAGGTATTGAACCGTGATGTTGACTGGCTTCAGCTTCGCGTCGCGGCCCTCTTCCATCAGGCGCGCCCTGAGCGCTGCGTAGCCTGCATTTTCGAGCAAGCCAGCTGTGGCGCCTCCATGATAATGCTGCGGACGCCCCTCGACCGTTGGCCCGAAATCTACAGACAGCACGGGTACTTCGCCCTCAATTGTATGGAGGCGGATGCCGAGAGCCCTGGCATAGGCGGGAAGTTCCAGTTCAGGCATCGCCGGTCCCCGCTACGCTCCCGGCCTCTGTGCCCTCAGCTACCTTGCCTTCACGCGGATCTTTGCCAATGGTCATGAAAACCCCGGCAACATGCGCAACCGGATCCTGATGGTCGCCGTCATGTGCGATCCCGCGAACGAAGGCGGCAGAGCGGGTTGTGCGATAGCATTCGACCCGGCCCCAGACAGAGCTGCGTTCCCGCGCGGGGCGCTGGTAATCGACCCGCAGATCCAGAGTTGCGATAGGTGTGAAAGTGCCTTTGGTCTGCCAAATGGACATACCACTAGCCATGTCCATCAGGCTGATGATCGGGCCAGAGGCTAGCACAGGCCTGTCTGCCTCGCCCAAGAGATCTTCGCGCCAGGGAAGTTCCAGCTCCACCCAATTATCTGCATGGGCGCTCCATTTGAGGCCCAGCCACCCTGTGTGGCCCACCTTGAAGAAGAACTTCGAGGCTTCCTCAGGATCAAAACGCGGCAATGGTTTGCTCATGCTGCGGACCATTGCGAGCGCCCTTACGACATTACAATCTTTTAATTTCTCAACTGGGGCGTTCGCAGGCCAATCTTCATTCCGTGCCGGGGGTAATTGTGCATCGGCACGAATTGAAAGGGTTGAAAAATGGACTTTCCAAAGATTGATATAGCCTCGCTTCCGGGCCTCGAAACCGCACAGGGCCTATTCGGTTCCGCCACGCAAATGGGGGCGGTGTACGATGACGTGATCGTCGCGATCATGGTCTATATCTACGATACTGACGGCTTGTCTCTCCTCGCCTGATCTGAGCGGATAGAGAACGATGTTTGTGCATCCCGACATTGCGGCGCTGCGGGGCGATCCGGCTGCGCAGCGCCGCGTGAAGGCCAGAATGTCCTCCGCCCATTCCGCCTGGTTGGAGCAAAAGCAGGTGCTGAGAGTGCGCCGTGCGATCGCGCAGTTCGGGGCGGGTCAGGCTATGGAGCGCTGCGGGGCACTTTCTTCGCTTCTGGAAGACGCCGATCTTGCGGCGGCTTTCGTTGACCCATGGTTGATGGAGACCATGAGTGCGCTGCGAAGCGAACCTCTTGGCGAGGTGCCGCACCGTTACAGGTATTCACCGGGTCTCTCGAGCATTCAGCTTTTGCAAAGCGGCAGGGCATCTATCAATCTCGTGGCCTATGAGCGGGTCCCGGCGGCTGCAGGCTTTGATCCGCAAAGTGCCCTGTTCCAGGACCGCGAAAGTTACGAGACCGTCTTGGCTGGCAGTGCCGCAGGGTTTTCTCAGACCTGGCAAAGCTGCGAGGGACAAACAGCAGCGGTCGAAAGTAGCCAGGCCCACTGGAGAAAAGGCGATCGCATCGTGTTGAAAGGCATTCACGAGACGCGTCAGATTACCACTGTTGAAACGGTGTTCGTCGTATTGCAGCTCACCCGTACGCCAGAAGCTCCCGAGCCCACGCGAGAACTCAGGATTTCAGACGGAGCTCTGCTGCGCAGGACTAGCGGTAATAAGGGGGCGAGCGAACGGTTGATGGCTGTGTCAGTATTGGGTGCCATGCAGCACCGGCCAGCCCTTGCCGTCATGGCCAAGGTCGCCCGCGACCTTGCGGAAGACGATGATGTGCGCTGGGAGAGCGTGCGACAGCTTCTGGCGCTTGACCCGGCGAAGGGTATGGCTCTGCTGCGCGAATTGCGCTTGCGCACATCTGACCCGCTTATGTCGCCCGCACAGATGCTTTGGAACAGCCTGACCGCGGCGCGCCCAGAGCTTGCGCAGTTGGAACAGGAGCCTGCGTGATGCCTATTACTCTCGAACAGCATACTGACGAAACCTGCACGCTGGAGGAGGCTTTTGAAGCTCTTTCCAATTTGCAGTTCGACCCGAGGGAAGGCGAATGTCTGCAAGTAGCATCCAGCTGGCTTCGAAAGCTGAGCAACAACCGCCATTTCCTTGCCGACAGGCTTGTTGAACGGATTACAGGGAGGGCTGAAGGCAGCATAGACAGTGGATACGGACCCCAAGCGATTGTCTTGTCACCGCTCAAAGGCAATGTGTTTCTGCGAGCCAATATCTGGCCGAGCGAGCATGACCTGTGCTTCAAAAACAGCGGCGCGGCTAATTTCGTTTATGGCCTGCCGCATGATCACAATTTCTCGTTTCTGACGAGCGGCTATCTTGGGCCGGGATATCGCAGCGACTATTTCGAATACGACTACGATAATGTTTGCGGATATGCGGGCGAGCATGCTGGGTTGCGGTTTGTCGAACGGAGTGCCCTCAGCGAAGGAAAGATGATGCTCTACCGTGCGCATCTGGATGTTCATTCACAACTGCCGCCTGAAAGCTTGTCGGTTTCGCTTAACGTCATGCATGTCGATCCTGCGCAGTGCTGGTACGATCAGTATGGCTTTGATCTGGAAAGTGGCCATGTCAGCCGCGTGCTCAGCCCCAATGCGACCGAAGTGTTCATGCGGGCTGCGATTGGCCTGGGCACGCAGGAAGCACTTGATTACGCTGAGTGGGTTGGAAAGTCCCATCCGAGCGAGCGCTTGCGCCTTGCGAGTTTTGAAGCACGGGCGGCGCGGCTGAGCGATTGCGGGGAACAGGACCGTCACTGGCGCAGTGCGGAGCTGGCAGGCAGCTCTATGGTGGCAGCAATCGCCAGCGAGCGTCGTAGAGCTCTTGAAATCTAGATCACTCCTCCGGCGAGCCTGTCTATTGCTCCCTGCAGGATAACTGCCGCGGCGTGACTGTCTATCGCCTCAGCACGTTTCGCCCGGCTCATGTCTTGTCCGATCATCGCCGCCTCGGCGCTTTGTGTGGACCACCGCTCATCCCACAGCAGGACGGGGCAATCGAACGCTTCATTGCAGTTGCGGGCAAATGCGCGGCTTGCCTGCGCGCGCGAACCCTCGGTCCCGTCCATGTTGCGAGGCAGGCCGATCACGATACCCTGGATCGCGCGCTCCGCTATGATCGTGCCCAGCACAGCCTTGTCGCGCGTCCATTTGCCGCGGCCCAATGTCTTGCCATTGGTCGCAAAACGCCAGCTGGCATCGCAAGTGGCCGTACCGATTGTCTTGGTGCCCAAATCCAGTCCGAGCAATGCGCCGCCATCGGGCAGCGCAGCAGCGAAATCGATCGCGCTGTCGGTAATCAGTTTGCCTGCTCCATGGCGCGTACCCGCGTGTTCACATCCGCCTGCGTGTTCGCCCAGAAGAGCGGGATGTCATAGACATGATAATTGTTGCCCGGCAGAACGTAGGATCCAAGTTCTGGTGGATCGCCGATCAAAAGCAGCCCGCGCTCATCGCAGCGCGCAGGTACAGCATTCGGGACCAGCTCACCGCTTGACATGCTGTCATCGGGCACCAGAGTGCCGAGGTTCAGCTCTTTTTTCGCAGTGCCTCCGAAGGTTCCCAGCAGAGGGTTGGTACAAAGGATCGTGCTGTCTCCGCGCGGCTGCCCGTCAAACCCGGTCGATTTCGCGTAGGTTTCGATCACGCGGGACGGATCGGCCGGCTCGGCAAAGCTTGACCACGACAGCAGGCATCGTGTCTGCGCAGGCGTTGCACATGCTGGCAAGCCAATCGCCGGAAGATCACGCTCTACTGAGATCGGCCAGCCGATAGCATATGCCGCGACCAGCCGGCTGGCCATGGACGAGCCCTGCACCTCGTCGCGCAGCAGACGGATAAGATGGAGCGAACCCTGGCTGTGACCGGCAAGAACAATCGGCGTATCCTCATCAAGCGAGCTTACGAAATAGCGATAAGCTTCCAGAACATCGGCATAGGCGGCATCTATCGCCTGTTCGCCTTCCGCTTCTTCTGTCAGAAATGCGCCCATGGTCGCCTGACGGTACTTGGGCGCCCATATTTCACTGGCCTTGTTGAACGGGCTGGCCATTCCGCGAACATAAATTCGCGCAATGCGCTCGGCTTCGTCATCGCCGATTGGCGCGTTCCAGTTTTCGCGGCTCAGGTAACTGGTCGGATGAATGAAGAAGACCGCAAAGTTCGGCACGTCCAGATTTTCGTCGCGTGTGACACGCAGCGTGGCGCGCGCAGTTTCGGCCTGCTCGTCCTGCGATGCAACAGCTGGCTGCCAGCGCGCAGGATCATTCACACCTATGCCAGGACGTGAGTACCACAGCGCGGGATCCTGATAGGCGTTTTCCTGCATCGGCTCGGTGGGGGTGAACTCGCTTGAGGGCACAAGTGCGAATTCGGCGAGTTCGTCGGCAAACATCTCGTACCCGATGCGGCCGATCAGGAATATGACGATGCAGAATGCGACGAAGTAAAGAAATTTTCTAGCCATGGTTTAACGCCAACGCGCGAGGTTACTCGCCGGTTTCCGCGCCTTCTGCCAGCGGCGGGCGCAGCGTGGTCCATGCGCGGTCACCGCGCAGACTTGAGAACCAGCTCGCCGGGTTCCAAGTCGTTGATCCGTCGAGTGAGAATGTGATGAATTCTGCACGCCCGCCGATATTTTCCAGCGGGATACCGCCGCCAAGTCCGCGCGCTTCGGCAGAGGCACGGCTGTCGGCACTTTCATCGCGGTTGTCGCCCATCACAAACACATGATCCTGTGGAACGATGTAAGGTCCATAATTGTCGAGCGGCTGCCGGCGGTGATCAATCACCAGATATGTCGCGCCATTGGGCAGCGTTTCGCGGTAAGTTTCTACGTCGAAGTACTCCTGACCGCTCTCATCGGTCTTGCGATAGGCTTCGAAATTTTCAAGGCAGGGGCGCGGCCCATCAAAGCTGTCGCATGTAAGTTCAGGTTCGAATGGAATGCGGACATCGGGCACCTGTTCGCGCCGGATCGGCTCTCCATTCAAAATGATACGGCCATCACGAACCTCGATTGCATCGCCGGGCAGGGCGACGACGCGCTTGATGTAATCCTCATCGCGCGTCGGGTGCACCGGAATAACGATATCGCCATATTCGGGCGTGTCGGCCCAGATCCGCCAATCGCCGCGCGGCAGCATATGAAAGCTCGCCGAGGCCCATGACCAGCCATAAGGATACTTGCTCACGACCAGACGATCACCGACCCACAGGCTCGGCATCATTGACGTGGAAGGAATATAGAATGGTTTGGCCACCAATGAATGGAACGCCAGCACAGCGAGCAGCATGATCGCCAAACCGCGCAGTTCGGCCAGCCAGTTGACCTTCTCGTCCGGACCGTCAGCTTTGGTGTCATCCGCGTGCAATTGCGCGGCTTGCGCCGGTGATTTTCCCGCTGTTTGGGGGATTTCGGTCGAGGAGTTATCGGTCTGGTTCACGGCTGTCCGGTTCAAGCGTCTGTCACGGGAAGAGCTTCGATAATTACGAAGGCCTGCGCCCATGGGTGATCGTCGGTTAGGGTAAGATGAATATGCGCCTCATGGCCTGAAGGGATCATTTCTTCAAGCCGCTTTGCAGCGCCGCCGGTCAGGGCAAGGGTGGGAGCGCCCGATCGTGCGTTCACGACGCCGATATCTTTCATATACACCCCGCGCCGGAAACCGGTGCCGACAGCTTTGCTGAAAGCCTCCTTCGCGGCAAAGCGTTTCGCGTAGGTTCCGGCGATTGTGTAGGGACGACGGCGAGCTTTAGTGCGCTCGATTTCTGTGAAAACGCGGTTTTCAAAACGCTCGCCATAGCGCGCCAGCGAATTACCGATGCGCTCGATATTGCACAGGTCGGAGCCGAGACCGATAATCATCAGACAAATCCTCCTAGCCAGGTGGTCCCGGCCAGCAGCATCACCACGCTGACCGCCCAAGCGCCCACGGCAGCTCCGCGTCTGCCCTTGTTCCAGAAATATATCGTTGCCCCCATCGAAACGGCGGTCGCCAGGAAAGGCCCGTAGATCATCAGCAATTCTTCAAGCGGGATGCCCTTGTCTCGATAGACTTCAGATCCGAACGCCATGCCGATCAGCATGATCGCGCCGCTACCCAGCAATAATGCACCATACCATACCAGCATGGCAGCCAATGCCAGGTTCGATCCGCCCCGATCGGTCATTTGATATTTCCGGCCATCAGGCGCCTCGTGCAATCACAGCGATGAGAAGCATCACCGCGATAACGTGCAGCATAACCTGTGATCTGAATAATGGGTGTGCAAAATCGCCTTTTGCAAACTTTAGCGCGCCGACATAGCCAAAGATCTGCAAGAGCAGCCATCCAATCGCAAATGGCTGCATCACCCCGGTGTTAAGAGCAAAGCCGAGAAATCCAACAGCCAGCAGAAACAGGGCAGCCGCAGACAGCGCCCAGATTTTCTGAGCGCGCGAGAGCGGTGGTAGCTGTTCGGCAGTCATGTCAGCGTCGCCCGCTCACCGCGCCTCGTCCATCAATTCGCGCATTTTCAGCACCGCCGGCTCCAGCCCGACGAACACCGCTTCGCCGACCAGATAATGCCCGATATTGAGCTCGGCGATCTGCGGGATGGCGGCGATCGGTTGAACGTTGTCATAGGTAAGGCCATGACCTGCATGTGGCTCAATACCGTTTTTGGCGGCCAGCGCTGCCATATCGGCTATCCTGCGCAGCTCTTTTTCGGTCCGGTCACTGTCTCCATCGAGGATCGCGTGGGCGTATTCCCCCGTGTGAAACTCAACAACCGGAGCGCCCAGCCGAAGAGCTGCATCCAATTGCCTCTCACTTGCCTCGATAAACAGGGAAACCCGGATTCCGGCAGTCTTGAGCTCGTCGATGATGGGGACGAGCGTGTTGTGCAGCCCTGCCGCATCCAGTCCGCCTTCTGTCGTACGCTCTTCGCGCTTTTCCGGTACAATGCAGGCCGCATGCGGCTTGTGGCGCAGCGCGATTTGCAGCATTTCAGGCGTCGCTGCCATTTCGAGGTTGAGCGGCAGATTGGTCGCCGCCTGAATGCGGGCGAGGTCTTCGTCGCGGATATGGCGGCGGTCTTCACGAAGGTGAGCGGTTATGCCGTCGCCGCCGCATTGCGCGACGATCTCGGCCGCCCGCACTGGGTCGGGATGATCGCCTCCGCGTGCGTTGCGAATGGTCGCCACGTGATCGATATTGACGCCTAATCTCAGCGGGTTGGGGTGGAGCAGGCTCATTCCTTGCGGCTTCCCGGCTTGGTTACGGGGATCGCGGCCAGCTCGTCAGGCAGGTCGCTTTCGTCGTAAGTCGGGAAATCGAAAGCCGCGAGCGGATAGAAAGGCACGCCCAGATCGACCGAGCCAAGCGAGCGATCGATCAATGAACATTCTGCAATCACTTCGCCGCCTTCGCGCGCAACCGCCGCGATGGCTTCACGGCTGGATAGACCGGTGGTCACAACATCTTCCACCATCAGCACTTTCGCACCCTTCTCCAGCGCAAACCCGCGCCGCAGATGGAAAACGCCATCGGGCCGCTCTAGGAAAATGGCATCTTTGCCAAGCGCTCTTCCCACCTCGTGGCCAATTATGATGCCGCCCATGGCAGGTGAGACAACCACATCAACCTTATCCACGATCGCAGCAGGAATGCCGGCAACCACCGCTTCTGCGAGTCGCGCAGCACGCGCCGGGTTCATCAAGACCCGTGCGCACTGTAGGTAATGACCGCTATGCTTGCCTGATGACAGTTTGAAATGCCCCTCTAGCAAGGCGCCGGAGGCACGGAATTCTGCGAGCACTTCCTCCTCGGTGCGAGGCAGAGACGTAGCGGTATTCATGGATTACAGGCACCTGTTTGAGAGGGTTGATTGGGGCGGAATTGCGTCAGCTTCATGCCGCATTGCATAATTTTCTCCCTAGAAGCGCTTGAGGCGCTGGGCAAGCGCCGCTAATAGGCACGCGAAGTTGGCACAATTGCCAATGGTTGTCGCTGTCCGATCGGGCCTCAAAGAGGCGGGAAACACGGGCGGTATTGGGATAAAATCGAAAGCGATCTGGACACATTTATGATGGGTCACATCCACACCCGCATCAAGTTTGGCTTTATGGCCTTTTTTGCCGCCGCACTTTTTGTGATGATGCCGCAAACATCGTTCGCGCAGGAAACTGTCGGGGCTGATGTTCCTCCAACGGCCGCTTCGGAAGAGGTTGTTGCTGGTGAAACCGAAGCGCCAGAGGCGTCTGGTGCTTATGTGCCGATGGCTCCGACCGAAGGCAAGGGAATGCCAACGGCGACAGAGGACGACATGTGGGCGAGCATGACGTTCCAGGATCAGTACACCGAAGACGGCGCTTATGCCCTGTGGATGCACGACAAGATCCTGCTGCCGGTCATCACCGTGATCAGCGTCTTTGTCCTGTTTCTGCTGCTCTGGGTCATTGTGAAGTATAATCGGCGTTCGAACCCGGTCCCCTCCAAGACGACTCACAACACGTTGATCGAAGTGGTGTGGACGATTGTTCCGGTCATCATTCTGGTTGTGATCGCTGTTCCTTCGATCACGCTATTGGCGCGTCAGTATGAAACGCCGCCCGAGGATGCGGTCACGATCAAGGCTACCGGTTATCAGTGGTACTGGGGATACACCTATCCCGATCACGGCGATGTAGAGATTATCTCCAACATGCTTTCGGATGCCGATGCCATTGCAAATGGCGAACCGGCGAAGCTCGCAGTCGACAACCGTATGGTTGTGCCCGCAGGCGTACCGCTGCGTATTCAGACAACCGCGGCAGATGTTATTCACGCCTTTTCCGTTCCTTCGCTGTGGTTCAAGATGGACGCGGTTCCAGGACGGCTGAATGAAAAGCTGCTAACCATTGAAGAGCCGGGTCTGTATTATGGCCAGTGCTCGGAACTGTGCGGCGCGCGTCACGGTTATATGCCTATCGCTGTTGAAGCTCTCCCGATGGAAGAGTTTGAGGCGTGGGTGCTGGAACAGGGCGGTTCGCTGCCCGGTGCGGAAGAGGTTGCTGAGGCTGCGGCTGAAGAAGAAACCGCTGAAGAGCCTGCGGCCTGATCGCACTTTTTGAATACGACGATACAATACGAAACGAACTCGAAAGAAACTGACCCATGGCCACCACTGCTGAAGGTTTCGACGCACACCACGATGATCACGCGCATGACGCCGATCACAAGCCGGGCTTTTTCGCCCGTTGGTTCATGTCGACCAACCACAAGGATATCGGCACACTCTACCTGATCTTCGCGATTATCGCGGGCGTTATCGGTGGTGCAATGTCGGGTGTCATGCGGCTTGAGCTCGCAGAACCAGGCATTCAGTATCTTGCCGGAGCGGTTGAGTTTTTTGGCGGCACTGCCGATGAAAATGCCAACCTGCACATGTGGAACGTGTTTATCACGGCGCACGGTCTGATCATGGTCTTCTTCATGGTTATGCCGGCGATGATTGGCGGTTTCGGTAACTGGTTCGTCCCGCTGATGATCGGTGCGCCTGACATGGCGTTTCCGCGTATGAACAATGTTTCGTTCTGGTTGACCGTTGCCGGTTTTGTGAGCCTCTGTTTCTCGCTGTTCGTTCCGGGTACGGGCCCTAACGCTTTGGGTGCGGGGGTGGGCTGGACAGTCTATGCGCCGCTTTCGACCACCGCCAATAGCGGGCCGGCGGTCGACTTCGCGATTTTCTCGCTGCACCTTGCGGGCGCTGGTTCGATCCTTGGCGCAACCAACTTCATCACCACCATTTTCAATATGCGTGCGCCGGGCATGACCCTGCACAAGATGCCGCTGTTTGTATGGTCGGTGCTCGTCACAGCGTTTCTGCTGCTGCTCGCGCTTCCGGTGCTCGCCGCGGCTATCACCATGCTGCTGACTGACCGTAACTTCGGCACGACATTCTTTGATCCTGCCGGCGGCGGTGACCCCGTACTTTACCAGCACCTGTTCTGGTTCTTCGGTCACCCCGAAGTGTACATCATGATCCTGCCGGGCTTCGGTATGATCTCTCAGATCGTTGCGACCTTCAGCCGCAAGCCTGTGTTCGGCTATCTCGGCATGGCCTATGCCATGGTTGCGATTGGCGTTGTCGGCTTCATCGTGTGGGCGCACCACATGTATACCGTCGGCCTCGACGTGAATACGAAGATGTACTTCACCGCCGCAACGATGGTGATTGCTGTACCGACCGGCGTGAAGATCTTCAGCTGGATCGCGACGATGTGGGGCGGCAGCCTTGAGTTCAAGTCACCGATGGTTTGGGCGCTTGGCTTTATCTTCCTGTTCACGGTAGGCGGCGTTACTGGCGTCGTGCTGGCCAATGGCGGGATCGACGATAACCTGCACGACACATATTACGTTGTGGCGCACTTCCACTACGTGCTGTCGATGGGTGCGGTCTTCTCGCTGTTTGCGGGCTTCTACTACTGGTTCCCGAAAATGAGCGGCAAGATGCACAGCGAATTCCTTTCGCATGTTCACTTCTGGCTGTTCTTCATCGGTGTGAACGTGATCTTCTTCCCGCAGCACTTCTTGGGCATGAACGGAATGCCGCGCCGTATCCCGGATTATCCGGAAGCATTTGCATACTGGAACAGCATCAGCTCGATCGGATATATGATTGTTCTGATCTCGGTTGCGGTGTTCTTCATCAACCTGATCTACGCGTTCACTGCCGGTAAGAAGGTTGGAGCGAACCCATGGGGCGAAGGAGCGACGACGCTTGAGTGGACCCTTTCAAGCCCGCCACCATACCACCAGTTCGAAACGTTGCCTGTGATTGAAGATCATCACGATTATCACGATCATATGCCGCGCGAAGACAAGCCGGCAACGGCCTGATCGGTAGCGGCGGCAATTTGGTCGCCGATCCGATCCAGAAGGAATAAAGGGGAGGGCGCGCTGGCAAAGGCGCGCTCTCTTTCAAAGAGAAACCGATACAAAACGCGAAATGGATACCCTGCTAACCCCATCTGCCAACGCGCAAACGATGCCGGCTGATTGGCGTGATTTCTTCACGCTGACCAAGCCGCGCGTTATGACGCTGGTGATCTTCACCGGCATTTGCGGTCTGCTCGCGGCACCGGGCACGATCCATCCGGTTCTGGGCTTTACGGCGATCCTGGCGATTGCGATGGGCGCGGGCGGTTCAGCGGCTCTGAACCATTGGTGGGAAGCGGACCTTGATGCTGGCATGAAGCGGACAGCAAATCGACCGCTCCCCACAGGCCGTTTGCGGCGCGAAGATGCGCGGGACTTCGGTATCTTTTTGTCGGCGGTGTCGGTCGGAATTATGGGTGTTGCAATCGGCTGGCTTGCCGCAGCTTCCCTGGCAGTGGCGATTGTTTATTACGCCGTGATCTACACAATGTGGCTCAAGCCGCGCACACCGCAAAACATCGTGATCGGCGGCGGCTCTGGCGCATTTCCTCCCTTTATCGGCTGGATAGCCGTGACAGGCGAAATCACATTGATGCCCGTGCTCTTGTTCGCAATCATTTTCATGTGGACGCCTCCGCATTTCTGGGCGCTCGCGCTGTTCATGAAGTCGGATTACGCCAAAGTCGGTATTCCGATGATGCCGGTCGTTGCTGGTGAAAAATCAACCCGCGTGCAAATCCTTGTGTACACCGTTCTGCTTGCCCCGGTCGCCATTGCGCCCTGGCTGATTGGTGCGACCAGCTGGGTGTACGGATCGGTCGCCGCGGCGCTTTCGCTGCTCTTCCTGGCGCTCGCAATGCCGGTGGGCAGGCGCGTGCGGGCCGATGACGATGCGATGCTGCCCGAAAAGAAGCTTTTCAAGTTCAGCATCTATTATCTGTTCATCCTTTTCGCCGCTTTGGTCGCGGATCGCCTTCTCGCAAAGGCTGGACTGATCGGTGGAGGTATTCTGGCATGACCCCGGAAGAAGAAGCAGAGGTTAAGCGCCGCCAGCGGAGCCGCAATTATGTGGTTGGCGGGACGCTGCTGTTTTTCGTCGTGCTGTTTTACTTCATCACCATGGCGCGGATCGGCGGACAATGACATCTGCGTCCGCCACGATTGAAAGCCGCAATCAGCGCACCGGTGCCCTTGCCATTTTGGGCGCGCTGGCGATGCTCGGGCTCGGCTACGCGGCTGTGCCTCTGTATGATTTGTTTTGCCGTGTGACAGGCTTTGGCGGGACCACTCAGGTGGCGAGTGAAGCCGATGCCGCCAAGGCTGCACTGTCAGCCACGAACCGCACAATTTCGATCCGTTTCGATGCCTCTACCGCAGGCAATGTGCCCTGGATATTCCGCCCTGCGCAGACCACTGACACCGTGAGAATCGGGCAACGCGATCTCGCGACCTATGTGGCGCGCAACACCAGTTCCATTCCTGTCACAGGCACAGCAACATTCAATGTCGAGCCTGCACAGGCAGGCAAATACTTCCATAAAATCCAGTGCTTTTGCTTTACAGAGCAGACATTGCAGCCTGGACAGGAAGTGAACATGCCGGTGCTCTATTATGTCGATCCAGCGATACTGGAGGACGATGTGATCGGCGATATCGAGCAGATTACTCTGAGTTACACTTTTCACCGCGCAAAAGAATCCGTAGAGACGGGTTCCTGACGCATCTTTTGATTGACCACGTATCCTAAGGGACGGGAACGACCACCATGGCTGGCAATGTAAACCACGATTACCACATTCTCGATCCGGACATCTGGCCGCTTGTCGGCTCACTTTCCGCGCTCACCTTTACCAGCGGTCTGGTGCTGAACATGCACCCCGAAACGTTTGGTACTTCGGGCAGCATCGTAATGTGGGCCGGTCTTGCTGGCCTGATCGCGACGTTCTTCATGTGGTTCAAGAACATTGTGACTGAAGCCGAACGCGGCGATCACACGCCCGTCGTCCAGCTTCACATGCGTTACGGAATGATCCTGTTCATCGCTTCGGAAGTGATGTTCTTTGTCGGATGGTTCTGGAGCTTTTTTGACTTCGCCCTGTTTCCGGACGCGCTGACAGTTACGGCTGCCGGGACGGCTGAGCAAGCGACAACGAATGTGACCGGACAGGCAGGGGCGCAGGCATCGCTGGTGCCGGAAGGTATGGAAGTGCTGGATCCGTTCAGCCTGCCTCTGCTTAACACGCTGATCCTGCTATGCTCTGGCACTACGGTAACATGGGCGCACCATTCGCTGGTGCATGGCGACCGTGACGGTCTGAAGCAGGGCCTGTGGGCCACCATCGCCCTGGGCGTGCTGTTCAGCGCGATCCAGGCGTACGAGTACACGGTTGCCCCGTTTGTGTTCGGCCAGAACACGTACAGCTCGGCATTCTACATGGCGACAGGCTTCCACGGTTTCCACGTGGTAATCGGCACTATCTTCCTCGCCGTTTGCCTGTACCGCGCATATCTTGGCCACTTCACGCCGCGCCAGCATTTCGGTTTCGAAGCTGCGGCATGGTATTGGCATTTTGTTGACGTCGTATGGCTGTTCCTGTTCATTGCCATCTATATCTGGGGTGGTTGGGGCGCACCGGTTCATTAATGGCGGCGGGCGAAAGTCCGTCACACGAAAAAGGGCAGCCAGGCATCGTCCAGGCTGCCCTTTCTGGTTTGTGTCCACGTTGCGGCGAGCCGACACTGTTTGAGGCGCCTGCGCGCGTGGCCTTAAACTGCCAGTCGTGCCAACTTGATTTCACCGGGCTCGAACGCGGGGCGCGGCTCGCCGGCCTTGTGACGATTGTCACCGCTGCTGTGTTGATTGGACTGTCGATAGGCGCGGACATGGCATTCCAGCCGCCTTTCTGGTTGCAGGTTTTATTTTGGGGACCGGTGACCATCGCGGCAGTGATTGGCGTGTTGCGGCTTTACAAAACCGCGCTGCTCTATGCGGCGTACGACGCTCAGACAGGCGACAACAAGAAATGAAGCGTATCCCTATCATCCCGACCATTATGGTTTTGGCGGCAGTCGCTACCATGGTTGGTCTCGGCATCTGGCAATTGGGCCGCATGAAAGAGAAAGAGGCGATGCTCGAAGCCTATGCGCTTACCAGCGATATCGAAGAGCCTGCCGACTTCCCGCGTTCGGGTGATGGAAAGGATGTGTGGTTTCGCGCGAGCTCGGTCGATTGCTTGCCCGTGTCAATCGAGACCGTAGCTGGCACATCTGCGAACGGCCAAAAGGGCTGGGCGCACCGTGCAAGCTGCGAAGCCAACCGCCCTCCCGCCAATCAACCAATCCTTGTCGATCTCGGCTTTTCCCGCAGCCTCGAAACGCCAGAGTGGGACGGCGGCGAGGTGTCAGGAGTTATTGCGCCTGGGCCACGCCTCGTGGCCAGCCCTCCTGTCGCCGGACTTGAGGCGCTTGCAAAGCCCGATCCAAGCGACCTTCCCAATAACCACCTCGCCTATGCGGGGCAGTGGTTCTTCTTCGCGCTCACCGCGCTCCTGATCTACGGATTCGCTCTGCGCGCACGGTTTAAAAAGCGCCGTTAAACACATCGCTACACCCGCTCGCTTGCCCAGCGGCTGATGCGCGGCTATTCGCACCCGCACAATGGAATATATCTCCACCCGTGGAAGCGCGCCCGCGCTCGATTTCGAAGGCGTCACGCTGGCAGGATTGGCCAGCGATGGCGGACTGTATCTGCCGCGCGAATGGCCAAGGCTCAGCAATGCGGACATTCGTGAACTGAGGGGGCTGTCCTATCACCAACTGGCTGCGCGGATCATGCGCCCGTTTATCGGCACAAGCCTGAGCGACGACGAACTCGAAGAGATGTGCGCGGACGTTTATGGTGATTTCGGCCATGCCGCTGTAACACCGCTTGTGCAGCTTAACGAGACGCATTGGTTGCTGGAGCTGTTTCACGGGCCGACTCTGGCTTTCAAGGATGTGGCCCTGCAAATGCTCGGACGGCTGTTCGAGACATTTCTGGCGCGGCGGGATCAGAAAATGATGATCGTGGGGGCGACCAGCGGCGACACCGGCTCTGCGGCCATCAATGCGGTTGCAGGGCGGGACAACGTCGAGATTGTCATGCTGCACCCAAAAGGGCGGGTCAGCGATGTTCAGCGCCGACAGATGACGACGGTACGGTCAGCCAATGTCTTCAATCTGGCGATTGACGGCAGCTTTGATGATGCACAGGCGCATGTGAAACGCATGTTCCGCGATGATGATGTCACCAGTATTCTGAAGCTTGGCGCGGTCAATTCGATCAATTGGGCGCGGCTGTTGGCGCAGGTTGTGTATTATTTCTATTCCGCGCTTCAGCTGGGCGCGCCCGACCGCAAGATTGCCTACAGCGTGCCGACCGGCAATTTCGGCGATGTATTTGCAGGATACGTCGCAGCGCAGATGGGCCTCCCGATCGAGCGGCTGATCGTTGCGACCAATGTGAATGACATTCTCCACCGTGCCCTTTCCGACGGAGATTACTCCGCAGCGGGCGTGACAGCGACAATTACCCCATCGATGGATATTCAGGTGAGCTCCAATTTCGAACGGTTGCTGTTCGATTGCGGCGAGCGCGATGGAACGGCGCTTGGGGATCAAATGCGGGAGTTTGAGAAATCGAAGGCGATGCAATTGACCAATGCGCAGCGTGAAGGGGCATCATCACTCTTCGTCAGTATGCGCGCCGATCAGGATGAAACCTCGCGCGCGCTTGCCTGGGCCTATGGCGCGGCGGGACAGGTAATTGACCCGCATACGGGCGTGGGTTTGCATGCCAGCATTGCTGCGAGCGAAGCGGACCTGATCGCCCGCGATGTTCCGATCGTGACACTTGCGACTGCGCATCCCGCGAAGTTCCGCGACGCGGTAGAGAGGGCGGTCGGAGTTCGTCCGTCCTTGCCAGCACGGGTTGGCGACCTGTTTGGGCGAGAGGAACATTTTGCGGAGGTTTCGGGCGATTACGAAGCGACCCGCGACTTTGTACTCGAGAATGCGACCCGCTGATGGCGTCAATCTCGTCCCGGCCCGTGATCATGAAATGCACCGGTTGGGATGCATACCGCCTGCTCGATAGCGGGGCAGGGCGAAAACTGGAGGCGTTTGGCCCCCATGCTTTCATCCGGCCCGAACCGCAGGCTCTGTGGCAACCCAGGAGGGCGGATTGGAGCGCTGCGGGCGAATTCGTGCCCGGTTCCGATGAGGATGGCGGCGGGCGTTGGCAGCTTGAACAAGCGATCCCTGAAGAAGGCTGGAATCTCGCCTGGAATGACGTGCGGTTCACTGCGCAGCCTACTCCCTTTCGTCACCTGCAGTTCTTTCCGGATATGGCGCCGGTATGGGAGTGGATGGGAGAGCGGCTGAAAGGTCGCGATGATGCGGAAACGATGAACCTGTTCGGTTACACAGGACTGGGCACGTTGGCACTGAGTGAATACGGCAAGGTCACCCATGTCGATGCATCCAAGAAATCGGTCGCACGGGCCCGCGAGAACGCGGAACTGTCGGGAATGGAAGATCGCCCGATCCGCTGGCTTGTGGACGATGCCGCAAAATTTGCTGCGCGTGAGGTGCGGCGTGAGCGCAGATATGACGGTATCATTCTCGATCCGCCAAAGTTCGGGCGCGGGCCCAAGAATGAGACCTGGCGATTGGAAGAGGGACTGCCTGCTCTAATTGATGATTGCGCGAAATTGCTCGATGGCAGCAGCGCTTTTCTGTTCCTGACCGTCTACGCTGTCAGGATGAGCTCTGTGGCGCTGGCAGGTTTGCTCGAGGAAAAACTGCGCCATCTTCCCGGCACGATAGATCACGGCGATCTGGTGGTTGAGGAACAGGCGCTGGGTGACAGTGACCCGCAGAGGCTGCTTCCCACAGCGATTTTCGCGCGTTGGAGCAATCCGGGCTAAGGGCATCCCATGACCGATTCTCTCATTCTTGAAGTCGCCGATCTTGAGGTGGATGTCCTTACTGGCATCTATTCGGAAGAAACCGGTAAGCCGCAGCCTCTGCGCATCACGATCCAGGCGCGCTACGATGTCGCAGACCGTTACGATCCTGACACCCCGCTGGAGGCCAGCAAAAATTACATGGATCTGAAATTCGCAGCGTCCGATGGCTTGCCCAAGGGCGTGCATTTCAAGCTTATCGAGGCGGTTGCAGACCATATTTGCGAAACATTGTTTGTGCAGGATGCCCGCGTTCAGGCGATCACGGTGAAGATCGTGAAGCTCGCTATCGCTGAAGCAAATGAGAAGATTGGCATCACCCTGCACCGCGAGCGCCCAGCAGACTGATGCAGGCCGAGCAGCATATCGAAAAGCTTCCTCAAAGCCCGCTGGAGGCGAGCGCGGCCTATTTCGCCGAACATCTTGAGGCAGCGCGCGAGATGATCGAAGATAATGCCGATGCTCTGGTAATCGTGCTGCCACAAGCCGGCTCTGACCATGATGATTGGCGCCGATCGCTGGCGCGCGACCTTGCCCGGCTGTACGCCCCAAAACGTGTCAATGTGGTCGGCGGAAAGAAAGAGGCCATCGCCGAAACGCTCGCATATTTGTCAGATGCGCCGGGCGTGACGGGTCAGTACTGTCCTTTGCATGGATAGAGATGTGAACCCCGTGACTGTTCGCAAACCAGACCTGATCACAGTCGGCGGGTCTGATGCGCCTTTGGTCGACAGTTTCAGACGAACAATTTCCTACCTGCGGCTTTCGGTCACCGACCGGTGCGATCTTCGCTGCACCTATTGTATGCCTGAGAAGATGAAGTTTCTCCCGCGTAGAGAGGTGCTGACGTTAGAGGAGCTGTATGAACTTGCATGCGGATTTATTGATCGGGGCGTCACCAAAATACGTGTAACCGGCGGAGAACCGCTGGTGCGCCGGGACATAATCGATTTGTTCTCCGCTTTGGGGCGGCGGATCGGTAACGGTCTGGAAGAGCTGACGCTTACGACGAATGCAACACAGTTGGCAGAGCACGCTGATGCATTGGCCAAAGCAGGGGTGAAACGGGTTAATGTTTCGCTGGACACCCTTGATCGCGAGAGGTTTGCGACACTGACGCGGCGCGACGCTTTGCCCCAGGTGCTAGAAGGGATCGCTGCTGCAAAGGATGCAGGGCTGCAGGTAAAACTCAACGCTGTTGCTTTGCAGGGTGTGAACGAGGATGAACTGCCCGACTTGATCGCCTGGGGGCACAGTCAGGGCCATGATGTCACGCTGATCGAAGTCATGCCGCTTGGCGATATCGAGGAAGAGCGGCTCGATCAGTTCCTTTCGCTAGGAACCCTTCGTGGGCGGTTGGAACGACAGTGGACTTTTGCCGAAAGTGACCACCGTACAGGCGGGCCTGCCCGGTACTATGATATCGCCGAAACAGGCGGAAGGCTTGGCCTGATCACACCGCTTTCTGGCAATTTCTGTGCTGGTTGCAATCGCTTGCGGGTGACGGCGACCGGTCAGCTTTACCCTTGCCTGGGCGGGGCCGAGAGAGTTGACCTTAGAGCGGCGCTGCGCTCGGACCATCCGACGCGCAATCTCGCTGAAGCCTTGGCGCAGGCGATGATGATCAAGCCGGAGAAGCACCATTTCCGCATGGACACGCGCGGTGCGGACCCTGCGCAGCCACGTCATATGTCCATGACTGGAGGGTGACCCATGGCGATCAAGGTCGTGTATCTGGGCAAGCTTGCTGAAATCGCAGGGCGGGACGAATCCGAGCTGGTCCCCAGTTCAGGCGTGCTTGATTGGGCGGATCTGGCCGAAATGTTGCGGATCCACGTGAACCCGCAGATTTCTGATGCACTTTGCGATGAACGCACGGTCCTGGCGCTCAATGGGGCGGTTTTACCCGATAAGCACTCCCTTGAGGCGCGGCACGGAGATGAAGTGGCCCTGCTGCCCCCCGTCAGCGGCGGCTAAAGCCGATGTTCCGTGATATCCGTCTGATTGGCGCCGCTTTCGATCCCAACAGTGCTGTCGACGCTTTGAGTGCGGCAACACCTGGCGCTGGCGGGGTCGCTACATTTACAGGCAAAGTGCGGGTCACTGGCGGGGTTGAGGCGCTCGAGCTGTCACATTACGAGCCGCTGACTTTGCCAGGTATGGAGCAGCTTGCTCTGCAGGCAGAGAAGCGGTTCGATCTGCTTGGGCTGGTTATCATCCACCGGGTGGGGCGAATGAATCGGGGAGAACCGATAGTGTGCGTCTCAGCAGCGGCACACCACAGGCGCGCAGCCATTGATGCGGTCGATTTCTGTATGGACCACCTCAAGAGCGCTGCGTGGTTCTGGAAACGCGAACTGCGAGCCGGTGATTGGCATTGGATCGAACCGCGAGCGGACGATTATGCCGATCTTGCGCGCTGGGACGCAAAATAATCGGGCCAGTTTGATCTGCATCAAGGTGGCGATCAAATCGGGCGGCTAATTCTCCTCTCATCGAAGGAGAAGCCCCATGAGCAAACATCTCAATGAACAACTTGTAAGCGGCAAAGCCCGCATCGTTGAAGGTCCGGAGCAGGTCCGCCGGAGCCAGGTCGAATACGATCGCAATTTCGAAATGCCCACCGCACTGTATGGCGCGACTGTTGGACTGTATCTGGCCTTCATCGCGATCATGTTTGCGGGGCTGAGCAGTCCCGGCCTGATTATCCCGATGGCGATCTTTGCTGTGTTCATCATTGCCGGATTTGGAGTTCCGGCGGTTTGGACCCGGCTTGGGGATAACGAGAGCGAGCCTATGACCCTGGGCAAGTTCAAGCAGGCGGGGATCATGACCTACACCGGACGTCTCGCCCCCCGTGACGCAGCGATCCAGATGTTGATCCTTCCGGTGTTGATTGTCCTTTGGGCGTGCGCTGCAGTGATTATTGCTGCTGTCGTATGATGGCTTGGGCCTGATCGAGGGGCTTCGAAAGCCCAGCCAGGTGCCGGTTCAGGCTTGAGCAGCCTCACGGCCGGAAAGAGCCCGAAGGAGCGCGGGATCGACCAGTTCGATCCCGCGCTTTCCTTTGCGCCTGATCGCCCCGCTGGTTTCAATCTCACCTAGCTTTCTACTCACTGTTTCAATGGTCAGACCCAGCATGTTCGCTATTTCGCCGCGTGTGAGCGGCAATTCAAATTCGCTTGCAGGGTGGCAGGGTGAATCGCTGGCTGCCCCAGCAAAATCATGGATCAACGCGGCCAGTCGCGTCTCGGCACTCGCATTCGCGTTCAGTTCAAGCAAGTTTCGGGTCGCAAGCAGATCTTCCTGACTGCGCCTCAAAAGGGCGCGGGCGAGCGCCGGATACTGTTCGATTGCCGATTCGAGATCGACACGCGCAAATGTGCAAAGGCGGCTTTCTGTCAAAGCGACGACATCATGATGCGCAAATGGCGCAAACAATTCACCGATAAAGCCGGCTGGATGGACTAGCGCGAGAATTTGCTCGTTTCCGTCCATGTCGACCGCCGAAACCTTGAGCGCGCCAGATATCAGCGTGGCGCAGGCGGCGTCTTCGTCTCCGGCAGCAAACAGCATTTCTCCGCGCGCGAGAATTCTGGTGCGGCCAGCAGCCGCCAGCACGTCCCGCTCATTCTCGTTCAGGACCGCGCAGGCTGCACTGTCTTTAACAGGGCAGGTTTTGCAAGTGACGTTCATTGACCCAAGCGGCGCCCAAGCCGCGCAAGCGCCTCGTCCTGCTCTCTCACTATTCCGGCGACAACCGCCTGCGCATCTTCGATTTCTTGCGTCGGTGCAAATGTCGTCGATGCCTCGGCTTGCAGCAGATCCAAGTCGCCAAGGGGTGCTGCTGTTTCCCCGCGGATGGCGGACAGATCGGCCAGCGCGATCATGGCGCGTTGACGGGAATTGCTCTCGATTCCCGCACCCGCAGCGTTTTCAACCAGTCTCGTAGTAGACTGCCGAGCTGCCTCGAAGCGCGCGTGTAAGGTGCGAGCCTGTTGCACCAGTGTGGAAATATCACTGCTCGAAGCGACAGGCCGAATCGGTTCGTTTGTGGCGGCTGCCGGCATAAATTGTGTTTGCGAACGCTCAACGTCGCGCACAGCCAGAGACGGATAACGGTCCTTGTCGCCAGCACAAGCTGGAAGCAATAATGCAACTGCCCAAAGCCCAATGAGTGATGAATAATGCCGCTGCATGATGTGCATGCGATTACCATGCGTTGTGACGCTAGCAAAGGCGCCAGACCAAAAGTCTCTCGATTCCCGCTGCATCGGACGAGATTCTCGCCTAAGGAGCGTTGACTTGATCCAGCGTTTCCCTTAACGGCACCCATCTTTCCGGAGCTGCAAATTCGCGGCACCGCAATGTCGTTCGATCAGTGCTTCTGAATTTTTGCTCTGCCGGACACGTCAAGAGATTGAGAGTATATAGCCATGTTCGCGATAGTGCGCACAGGCGGCAAGCAATATCGGGTTGCCGCCGGAGACAAGATTGCCGTTGAAAAGCTCGCTGGTGAAGCCGGTGACACGGTTACGCTGGATGACGTTCTGCTGGCAGGTGAGGGCGATTCGGTTGCCGACGCTGCAAAAGTTGCCGTCTCTGCTGAGATCATCGCTCAGGCCAAGAGTGAGAAGGTTGTCGTTTTCAAGAAGCGTCGCCGCCACAACTATCGCCGCAAGGCAGGCCACCGCCAGCAGATGACGCTGCTGCGCATCACTGATGTTGGAACAGGCGCGAAAAAGGCGCCGGCCAAAAAGGCTGCAGCACCAAAGGCGGAAGCAGAAGCCAAGGCAGCTCCTGCCAAAAAGGCACCGGCCAAAAAAGCAGCAGCCCCGAAGGCAGCAGCTGAAAAGAAGCCTGCCGCAAAGAAAGCACCGGCCAAAAAGGCACCTGCTAAAAAAGCAGCGCCCAAGGCCGCGGACAAGAAGTAAGGATCAGGAACCATGGCACATAAAAAAGCAGGCGGTTCATCACGTAATGGTCGCGACTCAGCCGGTCGCCGCCTTGGTGTGAAAAAATTCGGCAGCGAAGCAGTTATTGCCGGCAACATTATCGTGCGTCAGCGCGGGACCAAGTTCTATCCGGGCACCAATGTGGGCATCGGCAAGGACCACACCCTGTTCGCGCTCGAAGATGGCGTGGTGCGATTCCACAAGGGCAAGCAAGACCGCAAATACGTGTCAGTGGACATGCTAGCGGAAGCTGCTGAATAAACGGACGTTTCGTTAAAGGGATCGTCCAGCGGGACGGTCCTAGCCGATAACTCGGCAAATGAAGAGGGAGATGGGACCGACCCGTCTCCCTCTTGTCGTTTCTCCCTCTCAGACTGGCGAAATTTTGTTTCGCCGCAATGTAAGTGTCACGCATAGCCCCTACCGGGGCGTTGTGGGGCTGATGAGGAGAGCTTCGATGTTCCATCGCACTGAAAGATTGCTGTTGAGACCCCCGTGGCCAGAGGACTGGAATCTTGTCCTTGGCGGTATTGCCGATGAACGTGTGGTGCGAAATCTCGCCAGCGCCCCATGGCCATACCACGCCGAAGATGCGCGCAAATTCGTCAAGCTCTCAATCGACCCCATGTATCCGCGTTTCCTCATCACGCGTGCTCATGACGCAGCTCTTGTGGGTTGTATCGGTATCGATCTGACGGAGGGCGAAGTCGAGCTCGGCTATTGGATCGCGCGGCCATTTTGGGGGCAGGGCTTTGCAACAGAGGCGGGTGGCGCAGCGCTTGAAGTGGCGCAAATGCTCGGACATCGGCGAATTGTTGCCTCGCATTTTCTGGATAATCCGGCGTCTGGAAAAGTCCTCAAAAAGCTCGGATTTGAACCCACCGGTCGCGTGATTGAGCGGCACTCATGTGGTCGCGGCGATGCAGCGCCTACTGCAGAGTACAGCCTGATCTTGGAAGAAGGCGCCACTCCAGCGGTTCAACAGGCAGCATAATCGGCACGTGGTCAAAGCAGAAAGCCTCGGCCTTCACGATGGAATGCCGGGGCTTTGGTGTTGCGTTCTCGGGATGCCTATTCGGCTGGCATGACCGCGTCTGAATAGGGGCTTTCCCATTTCTGGATAAGCGCCCGGTCATCGTGCTTCCATGGATGGAAGCCGGGGGCCAAGATGCTGGCCCACTCAAAGAACATGCGCCGCATCATGCCGGGTTTCCACCACAGGAAAGCGTAAAGTTTACGCTTGGCCTGTTTGCGGGTGAAGCCGTCCTGCTCAAGCAGTCCGATGGCGTCTCTGATCCGGTTTCCGAAGTATTTTCGAGTGATCAAAGCAGCGATCAAAGCGCGCGTTTTATAGCGTTTCCATGAGCTCCAGTCCCTGGTCGCATGAAGCCAAACGTCGTAGACGAGGCCCTTGTGCTCGATCTCTTCGGTCGCGTGCCAGCGCCACACATCGGCGGCAACGGGATCGGCCCCTTCAAGATAATCGGGATGTTGCAGCAAGTGCCGGCTTATGATCGCGGCGAAATGTTCGAGAGCGATTGTGATCGCCAGATTGAATTCCTTGGGCCGCCCTTCGGTAAGGGCCAGCATCGCCTGAATGCCCTGATCAATGCTTTCGACATTGTAGCCGTGATCCGAAACCAGCCGATTGAAGGCGACATGCTCGCGCGTGTGGTTTATCTCCTGCGTTGTAAATGCCTTTACCTCGCGGGCCAGTTTCGGGGGAAGATCGGCTCTGAATTCGCGGAGCGTGTCGATAAAGAACGCCTCTCCGCGCGGGAGGCTGGCCGAAACCGAATTGTACCAAGCGGTTGCGACCGGATCGCCCGAGTGCCAGTGGCGTGGAACCATCGCGTCACGCGGAAATCGTTCATTCCGGACGATCAGCTCGTGTTCTGCGGGCGTTGCACTGGCACGGCCAAGGCCGAGCGAATCATCGGCGGCGGCTGCGACCCCGACTGATGATGCGGTGTCGATATCAATCGAGGTTTGCTTGTTCATGGCTTCACTTTTTATTAGGGACACGTGTTAATGACAAGTCGCAAGCGTTTAACCCCTGAAGAGTCCCGTAGTTCCGCTCTGGAAGCAGCGCGGGCATTACTCATAGAAACTGGGCCGCAATCGGTCACCTTAAAGGCGGTCGCCGGGCGAATTGGGCGAACTCATGCCAATCTTCTTCATCATTTCGGGTCTGCATCGGGATTGCAGAAGGCGCTGGCTGAGCATTTGGCCAAAACCGTTTGCGAAACAATCATCGAAGCTGTTCGCGCCAGCCGTGCAGGGCTGGGCTCCGCGCGTGAGGTCGTGGATCTCGCTTTTGATGCGTTTGATCGTGAAGGAGCAGGCGCACTGACAAGCTGGATGTTGCTCACCGGAAATGAGGATGCGCTCAATCCCATTATTTCAACGATCCACGAATTGGTCGATGAAATCGCTCCCGAAGAAGCAGGCCATGGTGATGACGATATGCACGTGCACAAGGATACGCTCAGCCTGGTTTTGCTGGCACTTGGTGATGCATTGATCGGCGCCGCTTTGGCAAAGTCTCTTGGTCTGCCTCGCAATACCGCTCGTGATCGGGCCGCTGCCAACCTCGAAGCCTCCATGGCAGAGCATTATCGCGTCTGAATTATCCTGCAATGCCTGCAGCTTGCCAATCGGGCAGGTCTTTGGGGTCAAGATCGGAAACGCGCAGGTGATCCACCGCAAACCCAAGGTCAGAATAGGCCGCCTTTCGGCGCTTTTCATCTGAATTCTCCAGCGGCACAACCACCAATCTGCGGTTTACCTTTTGGCGCCAGTTCATACGAGCTGTGTTCTCTTGCCCGATGTAGCATCCCTTTTCAAAGCTCACGCCGTTCAGCTCGACAGCGTTGGTTTCCAACCAAAGCACATCGGCAAGATCGTTGTGCCCTTCAGGCACGCCCAGCGAAAGCCGGTGGGCTATATAGGTTCCGTCACCGGCTCCCAAATCGGACTTAGCCGCAACAAAGCGATACCCAAGAGCGGGCAAGCGGGGGTCTGTGACGCCACCTTCAAACGGTTCCAGGCTCCAGAACACAGCGAGATTATCATCGCGTTTGATGTCAATCTCGCGGCGAAGGCGATAAAGCGACAGGCGTTTGACCAGATCGTCCGCAATCGCCGCTTCACAATCCAGCAGCAAGGCATCGTCTTCCGCCCAAACCAGAAAGTCGAACATCGCCTTGCCCTGCGCGGAAAGAAGCGCGGCGTAGACAGGGAGATCGCCCGACACATCGTTAGTCACCAAGCCTTGAAGAAATTGCGCGACATTCTCGTTTGCTGAACGCGGTGCAAGGCGGACGATTGAACGGCCTTCCAGAATGGTGAGTGTCACAGCGCGGAAATCCTTTTTGAGATGGCTGACGCGAGCCTCCGGCCGAGCTGCGGCCCTTGCTGAGGGTAGAGATAGGGTTCGATCAGTTCGGCTTCCATGACCAGTAATTGCCCGCTCTCACTGCGGAGCATATCGATCCGGGCGTATAACGGTGTGTCGAAAGGCAATGCGGCAACTATCGCCGATGCCGCTTCTGCTTCATCCGACGAAGGCTGATGGACGCATTCTGTGCCGCCATAGAGCGATTGTATCCGGTAATCGCCGCTGGCTGGAAGTTTGCGAAGCGCGTGGCTGAGCTCGCCTTCGACAAAAATGAAGCTCAGCTCTCCGCTCGTCGCAATCGCCGGCAGGAACGGCTGGAGCATGGCCGGGTGTCCGTATGTCCAGTCTTCGCCAGGCACTGCATCGCGTGTGATCATGACCTGATCCAGCGCGCCAGCGCCAACCTGCCTCTTTACGACGAGCTTGTCGCACCCAAAATGGTGAAATGCCTCAAGCAACTCGGCCTGTCCAACATCTCTCTGCCAGAGGGTTGGCACGGTCGCTGCCCCGCACTCTTCCAGTTCTCGCAGATATGTCTTTGTGGCATTCCAGCGCACGATCTGTGCCGAATTGCAAACGGTCACACCTCGATCCTCCAGCGCATCGAGCTTGCTGAGGAATGCTTCTGCCTTGTCCTGATAGTTCCAGGCCGTGCCAAGCATCACGAGCGAAACGTCCTCAAATTCTGAAAGCGCCGCTTCCCAGTCGATCACTCGCAGTTCCAGACCGGCGGCCCTGAACGGGGCATTCAAAGCTGCGATCATCAGATCGTGTTCAAATGCGTCACCGCGCCGCCCGCCTCCTTTGCCAGGAAGAGTGGTTTCACAGGCTAGAAATCCGATTGTAGTCATGGAAGCGCTCTAAGTCCGTATCGCGGGGCTGGAAAGAGAGCGCGTGCAGTCTTAAGGGGACAGGCATGACAGACAGGCTCATAATTCGCCGCCCAGATGATTGGCACCTGCACTTTCGCGATGGCGATGTAATGCGGGGCGTCGTTCCCTACACGTCAAGGCAGTTTGCGCGCGCGATCGTGATGCCCAATCTCACCCCGCCAGTGACGACTGCGGCCTTGGCAGCGGACTATCGCGATCGCATTTTAGCGGCGGTGCCTGACGGTATTGATTTTAGCCCGCTGATGACATGCTATCTTACGGACACGACCGATGCTGATGATCTTGCGCGCGGCGCTGCCGAAGGGGTGTTCACTGCGGCCAAGCTCTATCCAGCCAATGCCACAACCAATTCGGCACACGGGGTTAGCGATGTCGAAAAGATCTACCCGGTACTCGCCCGCATGGAAGCCGAGGGCATTGTGCTATGTGTCCATGGTGAGGTGACCGATGGCGACATCGATGTCTTCGACCGCGAGGCGGAGTTTATCGAAAGGCACATGCGGGCGATTGTTTCGAATTTCCCAAAACTGAAGGTGGTATTTGAACATATCACGACAGCTGATGCCGCGGAGTTTGTTGCGGAGTGCGGTGAGGCTGTTGCAGCGACAATCACACCGCAGCATCTCCATATCAATCGCAACGCAATGCTGGTGGGCGGCATTCAACCGCACAATTATTGTCTGCCTGTCGCCAAGCGGGAGACGCACCGGCTGGCACTGCGTAAAGCTGCCACATCAGGATCATCGAAGTTTTTCTTGGGCACCGACAGTGCGCCGCACCTGCGATCAGCCAAGGAGACGTCCTGCGGCTGTGCAGGGATTTTCAATGCTCCTTTCGCCCTTGAAAGCTATCTGACCGTCTTCGACGAGGAAGACGCGCTCGACCGGTTTGAGGCGTTTGCCTCTCTTAATGGACCGGCATTCTATGGCCTTCCGGTCAACGAGGAGATGATTACTCTTGAGCGCGTTGAGGTCGCGGTGCCTGCCACTCTGCCGCTCGCAGGTGAAGAGATCGTGCCGTGGCATGGCGGGCAAAAGCTGGGTTGGCGGATCGCTGATTAAGCGGCAGCCTTCGCGCGCCTGTTTTTGAGCCAAAGATCCGCCATAAAAATCGCTACCGCAGTCCAGATCAGGACGAAGCTTCCCAGCTGTGCAGGACGAAGCTCTTCTTTGAAAACAGTAAGGCCAAGCAGGAAAACGATCGTCGGCGCAAGGTACTGAATGAAACCCAGCGTCGAGTAATTCATCCGCTTGGCCGCAATCGCGAACAGCAGCAGCGGGACTGCTGTGACCACTCCTGAAAACGCGATAGAGGCACTTAGAAACCAGTCTTTGCCGAATGCCGATCCGGCTGGTCCCTGCGCGTACCACCATGCAACCGCAATTGCTGGTAGGACAAGAATGGCGCTTTCAATGGTCAGACCGGGCAGCGAGCCGACAGGAACCTGTTTTCGCACAATGCCGTAAAGACCAAAGCTGAACGCCAGACTCAAGCTGATCCAGAGCGTTGTGAGCGCGCCAGCAGCAAGTAAAGCAACTGCGAGAGCGGCAATGGCGACCGCTAGCCATTGCCATTTCGACAGACGCTCGCCCAGCAGGGCAGTTCCCAGCAACACGTTGAGCAGAGGATTGAGGTAGTATCCGAGGCTTGCGGCGAAGACCTGATTGTGAACGATGGCCCAGACATAGATCAGCCAGTTTATGCCAATCAGGATCGCGCTGGCGAGCAAAGCCAAAAGCATTCGCTTATCGGCCAACGCGGCCCGCAATTCTGCAAATTGGCCGCGAAAGGCCACAATCAAAAGGCAAAACGGCAAGGTCCAGATGATGCGCCAGCCAACAAACTCGAATGGTGGTACGCTGACGACCAACAGCAGGTAGACCGGCAGGAAACCCCAAATTACATAGGCTCCCAATGCGGCGGGCAATCCTGAAGGATCTCCTTGACTGGTGTGGTTGCCGGTTGCGGGATTTTTCATCACCGGCCCGTAGGCTTCGGCTGCAGACCGCGCAAGCGGCGGGATTGCGGCCAAACGCTTCGATAAAAGTATTTCGAGATTTCGTTCATACAACTTGTTACATGGATGAACGAAATCTGTCGCACCCGATTGCAATCCGTTCAGCTAAGTCTGCCTATAAGTGAACCAACAGATCGGCAGGGGCGCGTCTCTCCCACCTCCCAAAATGCGCGTCCCTTCCAACCACCTTGGGCCTTCCCACCATTGGCCCGGGCGCGACACCCACCAGTCGCGGAAGGCGCTCTTATGTCCGCGGGGGCATGAGAGCGCTTTCGTGTTTCGGCACAAGGCGAATTTTAACCTTGTTCCGCTATCGCGGGGGCTATGTTCGTAAGGATGCAAATTCAGATGAAAGCGGTCGCTGCAAGCGCGGCTGCGCTATGCGTACTGGTCGGCTGTAGCGAGGAGCCAGACACACAGGCGGTTGAAAGCATTCTCGCCACCGACCCGCTTTTATCGCGGGCGCTCAGCGACCCGCTGATGGTCGACCCCGACCTTGCCTATCGCAATGAGGCTAACGCGGCGGTGACCATCCGCCATGATCATGCCTTGCCCCCGTTTGTTGCAACCGATGAGCTCGCCGGCCTGGCACGCGAAGCAGCTCGGGTAGAACTCCTGCAAGATGGCCGTATCCCTGACCTACCCTTCCCGGTTGTAGAGGATGCCCCTGCGAACCTTTCAGACCTTTCGCTGGCCTCAGAAATGGTCGAGGCTGTTGGCGGACCTAGCCGATGCATTGCGGGCCTTAGGGAAGGTATGGAATGGGCAGCCGACATGCCTGCTCCAGCTAGGATCATGCCGCATGGCCTTGTGCAACAGGCAGCTGCAAATCCCGCCGATGGCTGTTCGCTTCGTGTGGTTAGGTATTTGACCCCTGTGGGGCAGGAAGACGCGCTGCAATACCATTTCGCGCTGGCCGACCGGGCCCGGCTCTATACGACCTATTTTGACAAGCCTGAAAGGGCCCTGGTGGGTGATGGACGCACGCAGCAGCTCGTGGTTCACGCGCGCTCAGGGCCTGGCGGAATGAGCGCGGTCGATGTCATTTACTGGGCCAAATAGGCGGAGTACCCAGGGTTAAACTCAATCCTTGAGGCCAACGCCGATATTTGCGCGTGGTTGCTCCATTTCCGTACTTGCAACCGGATAGGCACAATAATCCGCTGCATAAAACGCTGCAGGGCGGTGATTGCCAGACAGACCAATCCCGCCAAATGGAGCCGATGACGAGGCGCCGTTTGTTGGCCTGTTCCAGTTGATGATGCCAGCGCGAATGTTGGCCCAGAAGCGCCCGTAATCTTCGGGCGAACCACCGATCAGCGAGGCTGACAGTCCAAATCGGGTGTTGTTCGCCTCGGCAATTGCAGCGTCGAGATCAGGGACGCGGATAACCTGGAGGATCGGCCCGAACAGCTCGATATCAGGCCTGTCAGGAATATCGGTGGTGTCGATAATCCCTGGTGTAAGAAACGGTTTTTCGGGATCGGGGCGGCGCAAATGCGTGAGCGGCTTTCCGCCCGCAGTAACCAGCGCCAGAAAGCTTTCGCCCAGTCGATCGGCTGTGTCGTTATCGATGACAGGGCCCATAAACGGCTGCGGTTCCGCGAAAGGATCCCCGACGATGAGCTTTTTGGTGAGGGATTTGAGTTCTTCGATGAGCCGGTCATATACGTCATCCACCACGATCAGACGGCGTGCAGCCGTGCATCGTTGACCGGCTGTAGTAAACGCGCTTTGAACGATAAGAGCTGCCGTGTCTTTCAACAGCGGCGTGTCTACGACCACGATGGGGTTGTTCCCGCCCATTTCCAGCGCGACGATCTTGCCCGGATTGGCCGCGAGCTTGCGATTGATCGCAATCCCTGCATTGGCGGAACCTGTAAACAGCACGCCGTCTATTCCAGGGTGCGCCACCAGCTGCTTACCCTCGTCAGGGCCGCCAATTACGAGCTGCACAACATCGTCCGGAAACTCTGCCTTGCGAAAGCACTCCACCAACGCTTCGCCAACTGCAGGGGTTTTTTCCGATGGCTTGAACAGGATGACATTGCCGGCAATCAGTGCAGGGATGATATGCCCGTTCGGCAGGTGGGCGGGGAAGTTATAGGGTCCCAAGACCGCCATCGCGCCGTGTGGCTTGTGCCTCAGAGAAGCCGTGCCGTTAAGCGCGCTGTCGAGCTTTTTCTTGCCAGTGCGCTCAGCATAAGCGCGCACTGAAATCTCGACCTTGTTGATGACGGCATCAACTTCGGTCTTGGCTTCCCAAAGCGGCTTGCCCGCCTCGCGCGCAATAAGTTCTGCCAGGCTATCTGATTGTTTGCGGACTTCGTTGGCGAACCGGCGCGCCATCTCAATTCGGTTGGCCAGAGGCCGCGCCGCCCATGCGGGCCACGCGCGCCGAGCAGCACTGACAGCGGCATTTACGTCGCCATGCGCTCCGCGCCAAAGCTCATCACCGGTGGCCGGTTCGTAAGAGATTAGGGTATTCTCAGTCACGCTCTTCCGTCTTGCACCTTACGCGAATTCCTCTTGTGGTTGCGCGCATTGAGCCGGCGCAATCTCAATTATGGTATGCCGGTAATCCGCAATATCGTGAAAAGATAGGGCAAACGCGAATTTACGAGGTTTGCATCAGGTTACTATCGCAAGAATTTACATTGTCTCATCGCGGATTACGCATGACCAGCAGGTTCGGGTGGTTCCCCAAGTGCGTCTCCCATCCTGCGCAAGGAATCGACTTTCGCTTCTAGCGCACTCCAGTCGTCACTCTTGTCGATGTCGGACCAGATTTGTTCGACTTCTTCGATCAGCATGGTTTGCGGCAGATCGTCAGACCAGTAGTCATGGTCGCTATCCAATCTATCGTATGACTGCAGAATCTCAGCGATTTCGCCTTTAATCGCTGTGCGGTCCCGGCGGCTTCGAAAGAAGAATTCATCCGGGCCCACGCCGTTTTCCCGCATGTGCTGCTCACTCGCTGAGACTAGCAATGTGTCAGCTTCTACTCCCTGACTGATAACGCCAAGTCTCCAGCACCATCTGCGTGAGATCGCCGCCATGTAGAGATCACCATACCGGTTCATCGCGTGAACAAGCGGTTCCGTGTCGGCGAGCAATCGCAATGCAACTGCTAGCTGGCCGCAGTTCCAGTGGAGTGCCTCAGGTTGGCGGCCAAAGGCATACAGCCCGCCATGGTCAAAATAGGCTGCTGTAAAACCGGGGTCCCACGTCGGCAGCCAGCGCCAAGGGCCGTAATCGAAGCTTTCGCCCGTGATGTTCATGTTGTCGGTGTTGAGCACACCGTGCACGAACCCTGCGACCATGTAACTGGCGGCGAGGTCGGCCATCCTCTCGACCACCTGATGCATCAGAATGATCGCTGGCTCATCGCGGCCGGGGGCATCTTCAGGTGGCAGAGCGCCCGGAAAATGTTCGAGGCAATATTGAACGAGCTCTTCCATCTGATCGCGCTCTTCCAATGCCAGAAGTCGTTGGAAAGTGCCGATGCGAATGTGCGAATGGCTGAGCCGCACCATCACGGCTGACCGGGTCGGTGAGGGCTCGTCGCCGCGCCACAATTCCTCTCCCGTTTCGATGAGTGAAAATGTCTTGGACGTGTTTACTCCCAACGCTTCAAGCATTTCAGTCGCCAGAATTTCGCGAACGCCGCCCTTTAACGTTAGCCGTCCGTCGCCAGCGCGGCTGTATGGAGTCTGACCGGATCCCTTCGTCCCGAGATCGAGCAGGCGGCCTTCAGCATCGCGCATTTGCGCAAAGAGAAAACCGCGTCCGTCACCGATATCCGGGTTATACACTCTGAACTGGTGCCCATGATATTTCAGGGCGAGTGGTTCCGGTAGATTTTCCGGCAGCGGATCGAACCTGCCAAAATGACGCGCCCACGCACCGTCATCCAGCTCAGCAAGTCCGACAGACCTGGCCCAGCGCTCGTTGCGAAACCGGATGATTGTTTGGGGGAAATCGGCTGCCTCGACAGCGGAGCCGAGCCAACCGGCAATCTGCGCGATAGCGGGGTCAGCTTTGTATCGGGACGGTTGCGGTTCGTTGCGCATGACGCGATAGTGGGCGCAACACGGGATCCAGGCAAGCGTGCCTGATAGACAAAGTTGTGAAGGATCATCGCCGCTTATGGCATCCAACTACGAAGACCGGACCTGGGAAAGCACGGACGGACTGAATCTTCATTATCGTGACTATGCGGGACCGGACGGTGTCTCCAAACTGCCTGTCATTTGTCTTCATGGCCTGACCCGCAATGCGCGCGACTTCGCCGATCTTGGTGACAGGATTTGCGCTGAGCGGCGGGTGATCGTGCCGGAAATGCGAGGCCGCGGAATGAGCGATTACGCACCTGATTCGGGCAGCTACAACCCGATGCAATACGTCGCCGATGTTGAAAAGCTGTTGGCAGAACAGCGGATCGATCAGTTCGTATCCATAGGCACATCGATGGGCGGATTGATGACCATGCTAATGGCCCAGCTGAAACCCGGACGGATCAAAGCGGTGGTTCTCAACGATATTGGACCGCAAATCGAAATTGCGGGGATTGAACGCATCGCAGGCTATGTTGGTCAGGGGCGCAGCTATCCCACCTGGATGCATGCGGCACGATCGCTGAGAGACGTGCATAGCGCCGCGTTTCCCGATTTCGATCTGGATCAGTGGCTGTCAATGGCCAAGAAGACGCTCGTCGTCAGTCAGAGCGGACGGATCATCTACGACTACGACATGAAAATTGCTGAGCCCTTCAAACAGCCCGGGAATGCAGCCCCGCCTGACCTGTGGCCTGCGTTCGAAGCTTTGGCTGAAGTGCCAATGCTTTTGATAAAGGGGGACCTCTCAGATCTGATCTCGCCTGAGACAGTGAAACGGATGCGTGAGCTTAATCCCAGTATGACAATGATCACTATTGCGCGCGTCGGTCACGCCCCAACTCTGGAAGAAGCCGACGCGCAGCGCGCGATCGCGGCCTTGTTGGCAGGGGTGGCATGAGCGGCGCTGCGAAAATCCTACATTGCCATTCAACCTTTGCAGCTGGCGGCAAAGAAGTCCGCTGCGCGAAGCTTATCAGTGCCTTTGGCAACGGGCTGCAACATCATATCGTCTCTGCAATGCCCAACGAAATGGGCGCGCGGGCGCTGATCGATCGAAAGCGCGCGCAAGTCGGATATCCGGCTGATTTTCCATCTCTCACCGGGCGACCAACTCCGGGGCGGCTGATCGAAATTGCGCAAGCACTGAAGCCGTACGACCTGATCCTGACATACAATTGGGGGGCTATGGATGTCGTGATGGCACACACCGTTTTCGCCCAGCACTTGGGTCTGCCCCCGCTGATTCATCACGAGGATGGTTTTAACGCTGATGAGGCAAATCAGCTGAAGCGCTCGCGCAACTGGTATCGCCGGATTGCGCTTGGCCGCGCCCATTCGCTGATCGTACCTAGTGAGACTTTGGAGCGTATCGCGGTCGATGTCTGGAAGCAGCCACGGCAGCGCATCATGCGGATCCCCAACGGTATCGACACCAGGGCTTTTTCACGGAAACCCGATGCGAGCAAGCTACGGCTCGTCAAGCGTGATGGTGAAAAGTGGGTTGGAACCCTTGCGGGATTGCGCGCGGTCAAACAGCTGCCTCTGCTTGTTCAGGCAGTTCGTCAAATGCCGGAAAACTGGCACTTGGTCATTGTCGGTGAAGGACCGGAAAAGGACGCCATCCAGAAAGCCGCCGTTGATGCCGAAATCAGCCACAGGATTCATCTTCCCGGTGCGATAAGCGAGCCGGAAAAGGTGATCGGCCTGTTCGATATCTTCGCGCTCTCGTCCAAATCAGAGCAATTCCCGCTTTCCGTGGTTGAAGCGATGGCAGCAGGTCTGCCGGTCGTGGCCCCCGATGTGGGCGACGTGAAATCGATTGTTGGAGAGCGAAACCGCAACTTCATAGCGGTTCGCGATAATGCTGAGGCACTTGCCGCGATGCTGAATGAAATCGCGCAAAATGCTGAATTATCGGCGGAAATAGGCTCGGAAAACCGGTCGAAGGCGGTGAATCTGTATGACGCCAGGCAGATGGTCGATCGATATGCTGAAATCTATTCCAGCGCTTTAGCCGGAAAATGGAGCAGGTAGCTTCGGCTAACGCTTAACCCCGCATTCAACTATTCTACGCCAATTGAAGCGGGGAGAGGGCGGCCCGCGGCACGTTACTGCCATTGCAGATGGTCTCCGGCCCGCCTAAAGACCCGCGAAATGCGTTAACTGTATGAGGAAAGAGCCACGTGGCGCTCACCCCAAAAGGCCCAAACAAAGCTCCGGAAGGTATCGAAACCACTGCTGAGGACGAAATCCTCATGCGGGAGATCGATGAAGCAGTGCGTCAGGATGACACCACGCAGTTCTTCAAGAAATACGGCGTACCTATCGGTTCGGCGCTGGCTCTGGGCCTCGCTGCGTTCGGCGGATATTTGGCCTGGGATTACTTTCAGGAACAGGAATTTGAAGCGCAATCGGAAAAGCTGATCACCGCGCTCGATTATAGCGAGGCGGGCGATTTCGCGAATACCGAAGCATCAGCCGCCGAGCTTTTCGAGGCTGAACAGCCGGGCACACGCACAGCGGCTAGGCTGCTGCAAGCGGGCGCAGCTCTGGAGCAGGGCAACAGCGCGAAGGCAGTTGAACTGTACGCAGCGGTCGCCGCCGATGAGGATGCACCGCAGGCGATGCGCGATCTAGCCTTGATTCGTGAAGTGACGACCAATTTTGACGACCGTGAACCGGCAGAAATCATTGCCAAGCTCAAAGACCTTGCAGTGCCGGGTAATGCGTTTTTCGGAAGTGCCGCAGAAATGACGGCAATTGCGCACCTCGAAGCGGGCAATCGCGAAGCCGCTGGCGCACTGTTTGGCGAGATTGCCAAGGACGAAGATCAACCGGAAACTCTGCGCAGCCGCGCTCGTCAGATGGCAGGCCTGCTTGGCGTTGATGCGATTGTCGATGTGGAACAACTGCTTGAGGATGAAGGTGTGAACCCGCAAGAGGGTCTCACACAATTGCCGCAATAAAGCTGCGGCAAATCGGATTTGTATTTTGAACGGGATGATGATGAAGCACATCAAGCGAACACGCGGAATTCTGATTGCTGGCGCGCTTGCCGCAGTGATTTCAGGCTGTGCAGGAGATGGCAAAAAGGTAACGCCCACAGTCGGTGAGCGAATGCCAATCCTTTCCCGGATCGAAAGCGGCGCCACCGTGGATCCCGCGCTGGCGGGAGTAAGCGTTGTCCTTCCACCCGCTCAGGCAAATGCCGAATGGGCGCAGGTGGGCGGATCGGCCAGCAAGAGCTACGGTCATCTGGCCCTAGCTGAAAACCCCACGCGCGCGTGGACCGCGCGCATCGCGGGGGCAAGCAACCGGGAACGGCTCGCGGCTACACCTGTCGTGGGCGGTGACAAGCTTTTCGCAGTCGGTTCCGACGGCACGATCCACGCTTTCGACAAGAAAACCGGAGCGACCGTTTGGCGAACCGATGCCGTGATGGAAGACGACATGCGGCCATCCGCCTTTGGAGGCGGGGTGAGCTACGACAATGGACGCCTCTATGCCACCAACGGCGCAGGCGAAGTAAAGGCGCTGCAGGCGGATACGGGCGAGCAAATCTGGAAGGTTCAGCCCGCAGGACCGCTACGCGGTTCGCCGACGATTGCCTTTGGCCAGATCTTCGTAATGAGCCAGGACAACCAGATCATTTCCCTCAGCGCGGCAGACGGGTCGCTCGTCTGGGACGAATCCGGCTCAACGATGCAGTCGGGCGTCTTTGGCGTTGCTGCTCCTGCGGCAGGTCAGGGCACAGTCATCGCGGGCTATTCAAGCGGTGAGCTGAACGCTTACCGCTATGAAAACGGGCGGATTCTTTGGGCTGATGCTCTGGCGCGGACCAACATTTCAACGCAGGTCAGCTCACTGACGGACATTGATGCTGATCCGATCATCGATTCCGGCCGCGTCTACGCGCTGGGCCAGGGCGGGCGTATGGCTGCCTATGAACTGCTTACCGGTCAGCGTATCTGGGAGCTTAACCTTGCGGGGATATCCACGCCAGCCATCGCCGGCGAGTGGATTTTTACACTCACAGACGATGCGCGGTTGCTCGCAATTGCGCGTTCAACGGGCCGGGTGCGCTGGATCACCCAGCTGCAGCCGTTCCGCAATGTCGAGAAAAAGCGCGATCCAATATTCTGGACCGGGCCGGTCTTGGCAGGAAACCATCTTTGGGTGGCCAGCTCGCGCGGTGAAATCTGGCGCGTAAGTGTTGGCGAGGGCTCGTCATCACTGTTCGCCGATATTGATCAGCCCGTCAGCTTGTCACCGGTGGTGGCAGACGGGCATCTGTACGTGCTCGACGATGCGGGGACCATCCACGCCTACCGATAGGTATTTTTCAGCGAATTAACCTTTCGCAAGGCGCTGTCCCGCGCCAAGACGCGCACGCTTCTGGCATCGGGCTGTTAACCCTTTTGGGGTACGACTGTGCGCGATATGAGCGTGGCACAACCATCCAGCGCGGCGGCCAATCGAGGCGCGCCGCCGAAAAGCGATGTCTCCGCAGGCGTCGGCATTGCCGGTCTGCTGGGTCTGTTCGCCTGGATACTGTTCTGCCGCAACTATCCGTTCTTCGCCGAAATGCTCGGCCTGACCGGTGAACTGGGGCCGGAGCGCGGCGTACTTTCCGGGCCGTACGCAGCGGTCGCTTCAATGCTGTTTACGGCTGGACCGATGGCCATCTGGTCAATCCTGATTGATCGTGTCCACTTGCGCGCTTCGACGGGGATTGACTGGTCACTCAGGCGCCCGCTCTCCGATGCAATGTCGATCTCGGTCGTCAAGATAATTGGATTGTGGGCGACATTTGCCATCATCGCCGGACTTTACGGATTGTGCCGTTGGTATTGGAGCGGTTCTTATCTGTTCGCCATGGAGGTGCTTGCCTTCGCGATTGTCCCTATAATTGTGCTCAGCATCCCGTACGTCATTTGGCTTGATCGACATATGGTGGAGCCGCGCGATGGCGCCTGGCATTTTGGAGCCATGCTGCTGGGGGCAGGACTGGCAGGTCGTAATAACTGGGATTTCGAGCTGGTTAAAAAGCACTGGCGGGCATGGATCATAAAAGGCTTTTTCGGTGCTTTCATGATCTCAATCCTGCCGGGCGGATTTGCGTTTGTGGTTGAAGCACAGCCATCTGCCTTGCTCGACAACCCTGTTGCCCTTGGCATGCTGCTGGTGACCTTGCTGTTCATGATCGATGTGCAAATCGGCACTGTCGGCTATCTCTTCACGCTTCGCCCGCTTGATGCACACATCCGGTCGGGCAACCCGTTTCTGGGCGGGTGGATCGCAGCGTTGATCTGCTATCCTCCCTTCGTCTGGGGCATAATCGGCAACAACGGCCAGATTCTCAGCTACGAGGTCAACGGCGCGAAGTGGGATTATTGGCTCGCCGGGAATGAGCCGATGCTGTGGTTATGGGCAGCCCTGCTAGTCGTGCTGACTGCGGCGTATGCATGGGCAACGTTCATATTTGGCATCCGGTTTTCCAACCTTACTTATCGCGGGGTAATTACAAACGGGCCGTACCGCTTCACACGTCATCCCGCTTACCTCTCGAAGAACACATATTGGTGGCTGCTGCACATGCCGTTTCTGGTGACCAGCGGATCTCCGGCGGACGCAATCCGCAACACCGTGTTCCTTCTGATTGTGAATGCGATTTATTATTGGCGCGCCCGCACTGAAGAAGCGCACCTGCTGGCCGAGGATCCCAAATATCGCGAATATCACGATTGGATGGCGGAAAATGGGGTGATCACGGCGCCGCTTGAGAGACTTCGAAGGCGTCTCTTTGTTCGCCGCAGACAGGCTGTCTCCAGTGGAGATGCCGCTGTGCAGCCAGCGGAATAGACATTCACATCAGCGGCGAACCTTCACCCGCCTCATATTTCCTGACTTCGATGATCGATACGTCGAGCCCCGCAAGGGCGTTTTGAAAGGCGGCCATGTGGGGTGTTTGAAAATGGAACGCCAGCGCTGCGTCATTGACCCATTTCTCGGTAATCCGCAGGACGGTCGGATCGAGAATGTCCTGCGAATACGCGTATTCGATGCAGCCATCTTCCGCGCGGGATGCCTCGATCATCGCCGTCAGCGCCTCTTTTCCAGCATCCAGCGCGCCTTCACCGAGTTTTGCAGTCCCAACAACGATCACCATCGTTTCTCTCCCGCTAGAATGAATATTTGTAGACGCGGCTGACATCACCCGCCCAATCGCCATGATAGGCATCGAGAAGCCGCTGGGCCGGGACCTTTCCGCTGCTGACAATCTCTTCCAGTGTTTCCAGATAGCCGGTTTCATTGTCGCCGCTGGCGTTCAGCTTGCCGCGCGCTGAAAGGCCATCATGCGCTATGCCGAGGACAACTTTGCCAAGATCCTGCATCGTTCCGCTGCCGCCCGGCAGTTTGGTGGAAAGACCCAGTTTGGGCACTTCGTTGCGCAGCCGTTCGCGCTCTTCCACCGGCCAGTCTTTGACCAAATTCCACGCGGCATCGAGCGCTTTCTCGTCATAAAGCAGGCCAACCCAAAGTGCGGGCAGGGCGCAAATCCGGCTCCATGGGCCCCCATCCGCCCCGCGCATCTCGAGGAAGCTTTTCAGCCGAACTTCGGGGAATGCGGTGGAAAGGTGATCCCACCAATCGCTGGCGGTTGGCCGCTCGCCCGGAAGAACCGATAGTCTGCCGTCTATGAAGTCGCGAAAAGAGAGGCCAGCTGCGTCGATATATTTGCCATCGCGGAAAACGAAATACATCGGCACGTCGAGCATGTATTCTGCCCAACGTTCATATCCGAAACCGTCTTCGAACACGAATGGCAGCATCCCGGTGCGATGCGGATCGGTGTCTGACCAGATATGGCTGCGATATGAAAGGTAGCCGTTGGGCTTGCCTTCAGTGAATGGCGAATTGGCGAACAATGCAGTAGCAAGCGGTTGCAGCGCGAGGCCCACGCGAAACTTCTTCACCATGTCGGCTTCGGATGAATAATCGAGGTTCACCTGAATGGTGCAGGTGCGCAGCATCATGTCGAGGCCCAGATTGCCGACCTTGGGCATGTGCCGCATCATAATGTCATAGCGGCCCTTGGGCATCACAGGCAGCTCTTCGCGCGTTTTGTCGGGCCACATCCCAAGGCCAAGGTAGCCGACGCCGCATTTCTCACCGATCTCCTTCACCTGCGTCAGATGACGACCGGTTTCTGCACACGTCTCATGCAAGGTCTCAAGCGGAGCACCCGACAATTCAAGCTGACCAGCCGGTTCAAGACTGACTGCGCCGTCTGCACCCTTCAACGCGATGACGTTTCCGTTTTCCTCGATGGGGGTCCATCCAAACTCGGTCAGCCCCATCAACAGATCGCGGATACCGCCATTTTCGTCATATGATGGAGCGCGGCGCAGACCGTTTTCATCGACGCGCTTGTAGACCAGCTTTTCGTGCTCAGTACCGATCCGCCAATCGGCTTTCGGTTTTTCGCCGCCGATCATTGGCGCAACCAGCTGGTCGATCCCTTCGATTACAGGTTCATTGGCGTCAGATGCTTCGCGCGTGCTCATATCGGGGGTAGCACTCCTCTCTTGCCGGTTGCCCTACGCAACCGATTTATCAGAGGGAAGCGCAAAATGGCTTCGCGCTGGCGAAGTCATTCTTGCGTCGGATCTGGTGAGGCTTACTGGCCGCCCCAGTCGCCGGCGGACGCCATCCACACCGAAATAGCAGCGATTGCTGCGGTTTCGCCGCGCAAAATGCGAGGGCCAAGAGTGATTGCTTGTGATTGCGGAAGCGCGCGGATGGCCTCGCGCTCGGCATCATCAAACCCACCTTCGGGACCGATCAGCATCGCTGCCGGACCCTTGTGCGCGGCAAAGGTCTCACCCGCAGGAGTACCGCCCATTTCATCAGCGAAGAACAGCGCGCGTTCCTTTGGCCAATCCTTGAGCAGCGCATCCAGCTTTTGCGGCTCGATCAATTCAGGCAGCGCGGTCCGCGCGCATTGCTCGGCTGCTTCAGTGGTGATCGTGCGCGCTCGCTCAAGGTTGAGCTTGTCCGCGACGCAGCGGCGCGTCACGATGGGCTGTATCCTGCTTACGCCTAGCTCGGTCGCCTTCTCCAGCACCAGATCGAACCGATCCTTTTTCAGCAGAGCAGGGCAGAGCCACAAATCGGGTACACTTTCGCGTGTCCGCAGCTGTTCAAGGACGGTCACATCGATCCGGCGTTTTGTGACCTGGCCAACCCGTGCGGCCCATTCTCCCGTGCGATCGTCGCACAGGATCACCGTGTCGCCTTCTCGCACCCGCATGACCTTGCCCAGATAATGCGCCTGCGCACCTTCGAGCGCAAAGGTGCGCCCTTCGCCGAGCTCATCTTCGACAAAAAGGCGCGGTGCAGATCGCGGTGGCCAGGCCGGGGTCCTTGGTTCGTGCGTTGCAGGCATGGCTTCCCACTAGGCGAGGGGGGCGTTAGGGAGCAAGCCATGAGCGCACGCTTCGCACAATATGGCATCGCCGCCGTTTTTCTTATTCTGGGTGGATGGGCGCTGTTTGCGCCCGGCCATGTCATCGAATTGGCTATTACTCCGGAATATCAGAACAGCGCCTATCTGACCAACTTCACCATGGCGTGTTTCGGCGCGCAGGCGGTGCTGTTCGGGATCATGGCATTGGCCCTTCGCTGGACGGCCAATGCCTTTCTGGTCTTTGCGGCTGCGCTGTTGCCGTTCTTCTGGTTCAATTACCAATTCCATTATGTAGAGCCGGTCCTGACCTCTATCGGGATGCTCGATTTTGCAGGCAATGTAGCGATGCTGGTGCTGGCCCTGCTGGGGTGGCGCGCGGCGCGGCGCAGCGAGGCTGGATGACCGAAAACATCGTCCCTGACAGCGAACATCGCGGCCTTGTGTCGCGGCTTCCGCAGCTGCCGCGCGATCTGGCGCAATTGGCGCGCTTTGACCGGCCGATCGGCTGGTGGTTGCTGTTCTGGCCCTGCGTGTTCAGCGTGTGGCTGGCTGGTGCGGGCTGGCAAATCACGTTGCTTGCATGGCTGCTGCTGGGCGCGATTGCGATGCGCGGCGCGGGCTGCGTTTACAACGATATCGTCGATGCCAAGCTTGATGCGAGCGTCGCGCGCACCGCCGCGCGCCCTGTGGCGAGTGGCCGCATTTCGAGGAAGGTTGCCTGGATCTGGCTGGTCAGCCTGTGTCTCATTGGCCTTGTCGTCCTGCTGCAATTGCGGCTGGAGGCGCAGCTGGTGGCGCTCGCCAGCCTGGCGCTGGTGGCCGCCTATCCGTTTATGAAACGCATCACATGGTGGCCACAGGCGTGGCTCGGCATGGTGTTCAATTGGGGGTTGCTGGTTGGCTGGACGCAGCTGCGCTGGGACAATTGGGATGCGCTTGCCTGCATCTATGCGGGGTGCATCTGCTGGGTGATCGGTTACGACACGATCTATGCGCTGCAAGACCGCGAGGATGATGCGCTGGTCGGGATCAAATCATCGGCTCTGCGTCTGGGTGAGCGTGTGCATCTGGGCGTGGCGATGTTTTATATGGCGACAATTGGTCTCTGGGCGCTGGGCATCTGGCTTTACCGGCCTGACTGGATCGCTGTTCTGGCGCTTTTGCCTGCGGCGATGCATTTGCTCTGGCAGGTCTCGACCCTTGACCCTGCTGATCCTGACAATCCGCTCATCCGGTTCCGGTCCAATCGCTGGGCGGGCGCGCTGATGGCTGCTGCGTGTTTCGTGGTGGGGAACGCCTGATGTGCAACCTTTACCGGATGACGAAAGGCAAGGATGAAGTCGCCAAATGGTTCGAAGCCATTGAGTCGCTGGGCGGCGCGAATTTTGGCGCGGAAGTCTATCCCGGCTACCCAGGCCTTGTCGTTGCCGACGGCGAACTCAAACAGATGAGCTGGGGCTTTCCGCTCGTGATGAAAGGCAAGAGCGGTCAGCCGCTTAAGCCCAAGCCGGTCAACAATTGCCGCACCGATAAGCTTGATAGTTATTTCTGGAAGCATTCTTTTGAAGAGCGCCGTTGTCTCATACCGCTCACTGCCTGGGCCGAGGCGCAGGGCCCAAAGGGGGCGAAGACACGCACGTGGCTATCCGTGCCGGATGCGCAATTATTCGCCTGTGCAGGCATCTGGCGGAAAAGCGACGAATTCGGGCTATGCTACTCAATGGTGATGACTGACAGCACTGGTTCTGATGCCCAAGACGTGCATAGCCGGATGCCAGTTATCTTGCGCGCAGAAGATTATGAGGGTTGGGTTTCCGGCTCCTCAGAGGATGCCAAAGCCTTGTGTTCGCCCTGGACAGGGGATCTTGAGATTGATCGTACGGACCAGAGCTGGGTGAGAGGCGCGGTGAGCCAGACCAGCCTTATTTGACCGGGCTTCTTAGAGGGCGGCCCGAACATCGGCTCACGCAGGATCGGCTCGTTCACGACGTTTCCCCTTCATAGGAGACAACCTCAAATTCGATGCCGTCCCAATCGAAGAAATAGAACCTCTTGCCCGGCTCATAATCGTCATGGCCGAACGGTTCCAAGCCCGCTGCGACCACAACCTGTTCGGCAGCCTGCAGATCGTCGATAACAAAAGCGATATGGTTTAGCGGTTGCCCCTTCTTGAATTCACCTTGGACATGGCCCCCTGTGTAAATTGCCAGATAAGTCTGGCCGTTTTCCGGGTCGCCGACATGGATCGTTCGCCCGCCAAGTTGAGATTCTCCGCGCCAGCGTTCGACCCATCCGAGCAATTGCCTGAACAGTTCGGCACTGCGGTCCGGGCGCGTTACGGAGATGTTGGCGTGTTCGAGATAGCCTTTGGGCATGATCAAAATCCTTCGATTTGGCCGAGACGAATCGGCTGACTTGCTCATCATGCAATCTCAACCTAACTTGAGATCAAGGTATTCTTTTCGAGGTTGTTTAATGGCTGCGAGATTGCGAAAATCTGATCTCATCTCGATTGGGGAGATGGCGGCACGAACTGGCCTGTCGGTGTCGGCGATCCGTTTTTATGAAGAGAAAGGGCTGGTCGAACCCATCAGGACCAGCGGCAACCAACGCAGGTTTCTGCGATCCGACATACGCCGGGTAAGCTTTATCCGGATTGCCCAGCAATTGGGGCTCTCGCTAAGCGAGATCGAAGCGGAATTTGCAAAGCTCCCGCATGGTCGCACACCCACTGCGCGCGATTGGGAGGGGATCAGCCGGTCAATCGGGCGGGTTCTGGATGATCAGATCGCGCAGCTTCAGCGCATGAAAGACAGGCTGGACGGCTGCATTGGCTGTGGTTGCCTGAGCCTGAAGAAATGCACGATTTACAACGCGGATGATCGCCTCGCTGCGAAAGGGGCAGGCCCAAGACAGTTGATCGCGGATTAGTGTTCTGGCCCAAGCTCTGGATCAAGGTCGCGAGGACGGGCGAAATGGATCAATGTGCCGCAGTAATTTTTCAGATCGGCCCAGCTATCGATGTTACATTCCAGCACCGCAAATGTTGCGGTCGGAAACTTTACCGAGGCTTCGCGAAAAAGATCATTCTCGCGCGCCGGTGAAACGAGATCCAACAGAACTTCCTGCAGGCCTGGATTATGGCCCGAAATCAGCACGGTATCCGGCTCCCTCTCAGCTGCCGCCGCGTACTCCTGCACAGTTTCAAGGATGGTGTCCGAGCTGGCGAGGTACAGCCGCTTGTCATAAGCGGGCTCGATTTCGGGCAAGGCTACTTCAAGTGTAGCGGTGACGCGCACAGCGGGGCTCGCGATCAGCGCATCCCATTTGATGCCGTGTTCACGAATATGGTCGCCGATCAGCTTTGCGCCGCGCCGGCCGCGATCATTCAATCCCCGGTCAAAATCGCGCATGGCCATATCGTCCCAATCCGATTTGGCGTGCCGCAATATTCCGAGGATTTTCGTCACCCGTTCAGGCTCCTTGTTTTCTTGTCCCATTACGATGCGCTGCATCGCGGTGCTGCTATCAGCACGATATGGGCCGCTGTGCAAAGAAAATGCGGCAGCCTCGTGACGCAGCGCAATGCTGGCTCACAAGGCTGCCGTTTCAACAGGCGCGAGGAGAGCGCCTGCTGCTGGGGACGGTATGTTCCGTTCAGGCTGTTTTCGCTGTTTCTTCCGGCTGCGAGCCACGCGGTCGCAATATGACCATCGGCTTGGCATTCCTGCGGAACTCTTCTTTGTAGCGCGGGTGCTCGGTGCCCATCCAACGATCCCACCAGGTGAAATAGAAACCGTAATTGGCGCGGTCGCTATGGTGCAGATCGTGGTGGGTGGTGGTCGAAATCCAGTCGGTCAGTGGATTGTCGACCCAGCCCGCCGGAAACAGCTCGCTTCCGGCATGCGCCATCACATTGCGGATGATCATGTGCCACAGGAAAAGGAACAGGGCGAAACCCGCATAGGTGACGCCCAAAAGGCTTGTGACGATGAGGAACATCGGCATGTAAGCTGCCTCGAGAGCAGCCTCCCATGTAGAAAAACTGTAAGCGGTCCACGGGGTAGGGGTGCGGGATTTGTGATGGTGCAGGTGGGTCGCACGAAACAGCCGCTTTGAATGCATCGCGCGGTGGATCCAGTAGAAATAGGCGTCATGGACCACGACAATCAAAGCGAATTGCCATGCAACCGTGAACCAAGGAGCATCCTCCAGCGCGAAATTGATCACGCCGGTTTCCTTGCCGATCAGGGTCGCGAGTGTGGTGACGCCAAAGACGAAAACCGTCCGCATGGAAGAAAGAAATTCACGGCGGTAATCGCCCGGCTTGGCAGACTTGGTCCGCTGTATTCGCCGGTTGGCAGTCCACACGCGAAACACCAGGAGAAACAGCGTCAAACCGCCGGCTGCAATCAGATAGCGGCTGCCATCAAAATACATGACGTTCAGAAAGTGCTCTGCGACGCGGGAAATCACATAGTCAATCGAGGTTTGCGTTTCGGGTGCTATCACAACTGGCTCCGTTTACGAGGTGAGCCAATTGTCTGAACCATTGCCTGGCAGAATTCTCGTCAGCGTTGGAAAATCACTGTCAGATTTGAAATCGAACGGCGTTTTTCAATTTTGAACAGTGCTCTCACCCGTCTGCTCAAATGCCAAACGTCTGTATTCGCTGGGTGTTGTACCGGTCTCCGCGCGGAATGCCCGATTGAAGGTTGGAAGCGAGTTGTACCCAAGGTCCATCGCAATCGTCAGCACAGGCAGGTCCACATCATCGGGACTCGTTAATTTCTTGCGCGCTTCTGCGATGCGGTGACGGTTCAGGAATGCACTGAAATTGCGGTAGCCAAGCTTGCGGTTGATAAGCGCGCGCAGGCGGTGTTCGGGCGTGTTCAACTGTTCGGAAAGCGCGGTGATTGAAAGGCCGGTTTCGCGATAGGCCCCGCCCGCCATCGCCTCCTTGAGCTTGCCGTGAAGAACTTGTTCAGCTGGAGTGAAGTCGATGGAGACAGTTTCTTCCTCGACTGGCGCGCTACCTTCCGTATCGATCAGCAATTCCCCGTCTGTACGCAAAAGCGCCATTCCAGCGAACAGGGTGATAAGGAGGATCAACACTCCGTTGATCAGCTGGAACGCTGGAAATGCAGACGTCTGGCCGAACGAAATTTCGAAGAGCAAGATCAATGCGGCCTGCGCAGCGATAAGCAACGGCAAAACCAGGCGGATAATGCGGCGCTTTTCAACGAGGTCGTCCGCCCGGTCGACCAGGCCAACCCGGACAAGATCGACGATGAGGACAAGCGAAATCGCGCGATTGGCGTGAAACGCGAACGAGCCCAGTCCATCAACAAACGAACCGACGATCCAGGTGAGGGAATAACCGATGATGGCGCCGAACACTGCCCAGGCTGGAGGCTCACGTTCGAACAGCCGGCGCGCGAAAATCCAGACCCAGAACGGTGCGGACATCGCGAGGAGGTTGATGACACTGTCTCCCCAGCCTGCCGGCTCGAGCGCAGGAGTAGAGTTGATGACATAGGCAATCGTGCCGATGACAAGGCCGATCAAGGTCACTTTCAGTCCCTGACGCATTTCTCCCTCGACCAGCAGAGCAAGCAGCATCAGGCTCGCTCCGATGGATATGAGGCGGATGAAGAAATCGGCCTGTTCGATCATGTCCACGTATCTGGAATATTGTCGTGCAGTTCGCCAGCATTTTGGACTGCTGCGGTCGGCTCTTCGCCGATCAATCCGCTGTTCACACGCTCCAAAGCCTCATCGAGTGTGACCCGCCGGATCGCGGTTCCTTCGGGAAATGCGCTGAGCAGGCGGCTCGGAAAGGCGGACGACAGGACAACAAAATGGCCATGATCGTCCTTGTTCCGGATCAAACGCCCGAATGCCTGCGCAAGCCGCGCACGGATGATGCGGTCGTCATACTGACTGCCGCTTTCCGATGCGGCACGGCGTGCCTTGTGCAGGATATCGGGCCTGGGCCACGGCACCGCCTCAAGAACGACGCATCGCAGCGAGCGGCCCGGCACATCCACCCCGTCGCGAAGTGCATCTGTACCGAGCAGGCTGGCTTTCGGATCATCGCGGAAGATATCGACCAGTGTGCCGGTGTCGATGGGGTCGACATGCTGTGCGTAGATCGGCAGCCCTTCTCTGGCGAGACGGTCTGCGATGCGTCCATGCACCGCGCGCATACGCCGGATTGCTGTAAACAGACCAAGCACTCCGCCGCCAGACGCCTCGATCAGCCGGGCATAGGCACCTGCTAGACCCGGCAGATCGCCCTTCCTGACGTCGGTCACGATCAGCACCTCCGCTCGGCTGGCATAGTCAAACGGGCTTTCGGCCGCACTAAGCAACGGCTCGCTTTCGATATGTCCCGCTCCCGAACGAGCGATTGCTGTCTCCCACGGGTCTCCCGGCTGCGCGCCAATCCGGTCAGTCAGGGTTGCGCTGGTCAGCATCACGCCGTGCGCGGGCTCAAGCACAACTTTGGCAAATGGCTTCATCGGATCGAGCCAGCGGCGATGGATGGCAACATCGAACTCGCGCGCATCGGACCGGTCGACGGCCAGCCAATCGACAAATTCGGGATCGGCCGGGCCGCCAAGCCGCGCAAGCAGAGCTTCCCAGGCTGCGATCAAATCGACCCGCCATTGCAGCGCAAATCGGGCTCCTTCTATCCGGGCGCGGCCCTGACCATCGAGCCAGTCCGGAGGCTCAGCCATGATTGCTTCCAGTCTGCCGCCCAACCGGATCAGCGGCGTACGGATCGCTGCGAGCGCTACGCCTGCTGCTCCTGCTGCCTCAATCACTTCGCCGGGCAATCCGCCCGCTTCGGTTTCGATGCCATATCCGGCTTCCTGCCCGCCGCTTTCATCGCGCGCATAAGTCGCGGTGCGAACGGACGCCAAAAGCGTTTCTATTGGCCCCAGCGGCTCATTTTCGACCAGCCGTTGCAGCCACCCCTCGCCAGGAAGAAGAGTACCGGCTTCGCAGGCGTCTTCGATGGCTTCACCGCCAGCATCATCATAACTCGCGACATCCGCCAGCCGCGCGGCCAGTCCGCGCCTGCGCCCCCGGTTCTTTCGCTCCGGCCCCATGATCCAGCGACGAAGTTCGATGGCCTCCTGCCCGCTCAGGGTTGCGGCAAAGGTGGAATCGGCCGCTTCGAAGACATGATGGCCCTCATCAAAGATCAGGCGGGTGGGGCGCTGCGCATGGTCTCGCCCGCGCGCCGCATTGACCATCACCAATGCGTGGTTGGCAATCACCAGATCAGCCTGCGCGCTGTCGCGGCCGGCACGCTCGATAAAGCATTTCCGGTAATGCGGGCACCCTGCATAAATGCATTCGCCGCGCTGATCGGTGAGAGCTGCAATCCCGCGTTTGCGAAAGAGCGTGCCCAGCCATCCGGGCAAATCGCCCCCAATCATATCGCCATCGCGGGTGAAAGCGGCCCATCGCGCTATCAGCTGGGCCAGGATCGCAGGGCGTCCGGCGAAACCACCTTGTAACGCGTCCTCAAGGTTCAGCAGGCAGAGATAATTCTCGCGCCCCTTACGCACGACAACGGGCGGCGTGTTGTCGGGCCGTTTGGGCGGCCACGCCCGGCGGCTTTCGGATCGCAGTTGCCGCTGGAGGTTCTTAGTGAAGGTCGATACCCACACGGTCCCGCCCGCAGCATTCGCCCAAAGCGATGCAGGCGCAAGATAGCCCAGCGTCTTGCCGATCCCCGTGCCAGCTTGCGCCAATGCGATGTGAGGCAAATCACGCTTGTCACGCGGCGCAAAGATGCGTGCGACATCTTGCGCATAGGCGCGCTGTCCATCGCGTTTCTCCGAACCTTCGCCGGTCAAATGATCAAGCTGCGCCAGCACATCCTCGTCCGGCAGATCAACCTGCCGGGGCGGGCCGCGTTCACCGGCCTCCTCCCATTCGGGCAAGGTCGATAGAAACCACTTTTCAGCTTTTTCAGGCCGCGCAATGTGAGGCTTCAGCACTTGCGCCCACGGCCATCGCAAACGCTCAAGCGATTGCAGGGTGCTCCACGCGCCCTGCCGTTCAAACCATTCAGTGTCTTCGCAAGCCGCAACCAGTGCGCCGCCCGCGCGCTGGAGAAAGGCTGGCACATCCTCATCGCCGGCCGGCTCATCAATCTCTAGCGCTTGAGCCAGACCGCGCGCGGTTGGCACGCAGAAACGGGCTGGATGCACAAATGCGAACAATTCCAGAAGGTCGAGACCTGAAAGGTCTGGATAGCCAAGCCTGTTTGCCACCAATGGCGCATTCAGCAGCAGAACGGGAGTGTCTGACGCTGCCATAATCGCATCGCCTTTCGAAACCGCACCGGTGCTGCCTGTGGGAGGGCGCAGCCAGTTTCCGCCATGGCTCGCATGAAGGGCTGGCAGAGGCAGTGGATTGGGTGAGGGCGGGGCAGGAGGGCTCACAGCGTAGAAATGCGGCAGCCGGAACGAAAAGTAAACATGCCCATCACGCGGATCAACAGCTCCCATTGCAATCAAAGGCACTCAACGAGCGCCGCAGGTGCAAAGGAGAGATTTAACCATTTGAAGGTACAGCATTGCCCCGTTCAAAGAGGTGCAAGATGAGCTTTGGCAGGAAGGGTGCAGACGGCGGTATCACCGCGGGCCATCCAGGCGCGTTCGATGCAGAACTTCCAAGCGCAGAACTGGCAGAGAAACGCGAGGCTTTTCTTGCGTCCGAACGCCGGCGTAAGGCTGCACAACGCGCCGCAGTTGCAGCCACTCCGCTGGTAGGCTCGCAAAAACCTCGCGCGCAATCATCGCAGGGAAAAATGTGGGAGCCGGGCGCAAAGGGCACTGCCAGACCAGCCAAGCTCAGCGGATTTGCGTTATTCGGCGCGGCTGAAAAGCGGCACATCGTCCTTGCCTATGTGCTGTGGTACTTTTTTGGCGTCCTTTCGATTCACCGCATCTACTGCGGATCCAATGATACAGCCGCCTATCAATTCGCCCTGTTTGTTGGTGCAGCCGTTTGCACCGGTGTTTGGCTGCCTTTGGGCATGGTCCTGTTTTCGGTTTGGGGTCTTTGGTTCGTTGCCGATCTTTTCCTGATGCCTGGCATGTTGCGGCGCTTCAAAGTCAACAGCCGCTACGCCGACCCGTCCGTATTCGACTGACAGTTCCGCTGTTTTTCGGGCACTGGAATCGCAGGTGCAATGCGCTTCGCGCTTGCAACATTGCGCGCACAGCATAAAAGCCGCGGTACTATGACTGACAACACGCTTATCGAAGCCGCTCGCAATTCCAAGGCCTGGCCCTTTCAGGAGGCGCAGCGTCTGCTGAAACGCTATCCCGATGGCATAAAGCCTGACGGCTCCCCTGTGTTGTTCGAGACCGGTTATGGTCCGTCTGGCTTGCCGCATATCGGCACATTTCAGGAAGTGCTGCGCACCACGCTCGTGCGGCGCGCATTCGAAGCGCTGATTGGCGCGAAGCCGGAAGATGGGCGAACGCGTCTGGTTGCATTTTCTGATGATATGGACGGCCTTCGCAAGGTGCCCGACAACGTGCCCAATGCCCACCTGCTAGAGCAAAACTTGCATAAGCCATTGTCGCGCATTCCCGATCCGTTCGAAGCAGGGCATGAAAGCTTCGCCGCACATAACAATGCGATGCTGCGCGAGTTCCTGGATCGCTTCGGATTCGACTATGAATTCATCGCTGCGAACGACATGTACAATTCCGGCCGGTTTGACGACGCGCTGCGGCAGGTTCTGCGCAAGAATCAGGATATTCTCGACATCATGCTGCCGACCTTGCGCGAAGAGCGGCGGCAGACCTATTCGCCGATCCTTCCGATCAGCCCTGTCAGTGGGCGGGTGCTTCAAGTGCCGGTCGAAGTGGTCGACGCCGAGGCCGGGATGATCCGCTTCACGGACGAGGATGGCAGTGCGGTTGAGCAATCGGCGCTGGGCGGCATGTCCAAGCTGCAATGGAAGGTCGACTGGGCGATGCGCTGGTACGCGCTCGGCGTCGACTACGAGATGTATGGCAAGGACCTGACTGATAGCGGCGTGCAATCGGGCAAGATCACAAAGGTGCTCGGCGGGCGGAAGCCCGAGGGTCTGATCTATGAGATGTTCCTGGATGAGAACGGAGAGAAAATCTCGAAATCCAAGGGCAATGGTCTGTCGATTGAAGAGTGGCTTGAATATGGTAGCGACCAGAGCCTTGGTTTTTATATTTTCCCCAATCCCAAGAGCGCAAAGCAGCTCCATGGGGGCGTGATACCTCGCGCGATCGACGATTACTGGCAGTTCAGAGAACGCCTTGCGGAGCAGCCGCTTGACAAGCAGCTCGGCAATCCGGTGTGGCACCTTGCGCGTGCTAATGGCGGTTTTGAGGGCATCGAGGCTCCCGGAGCAGGGGAAAGCCTGCCGGTTCCTTTCAGCCTGCTTCTCAATCTTGTCGGAGTGCTGGGTGCAGAGGCGAGCCGTGAGGCGGTGTGGTCATATCTCGGCAACTATGTCGAAAATGCCGACCCGGCAGCGCATCCCGCGCTTGATCTGCTTGTGACCAAGGCAATCAATTACAACCGCGACTTTGTTGCTCCAACACTTCATAAGCGCGCTCCGGCAGGGAATGAAGTCGCTGCTCTAAAGGCGCTCGACGCAGAACTGGCATCCGTCGCGCCTGGTATTTCAGCGGAAGATTTGCAAACAATCGTCTACGAGATTGGCAAGCGCGAGGAGCTGGGTTTCGAAAACCTGCGCGACTGGTTCCGGGCGCTCTATGAAACGCTGCTGGGCAGTGAGCAGGGGCCGCGGATGGGCAGTTTCATCACGCTTTACGGTATAGAGCCGAGCCGCAAACTGATCGCCGAGGCTCTCGGCCGAGCCTAGCGGTCACTTCCATTCGCGTGTGCGATACCATTTCGTGATGACATATTTGCTGCCTTTCACGACCGGGGTTCCGGCGTGCATCGTCGCTTCGTTTGGCACGCCGTCGGGCGTTGCGTTGTTCCAGACAAGCAGCACGCCGGGCTTTGGTTCGATATTGATGCCGATCTCGGTAAAATGCGTTCCGCCCCCTTCCTGTACCTCGTTGAGGTAAGCCATCGCTGTCCAGCATCGCTGACCGCCACGCTTGCGCTCCAGCTCCCAGTATCTCTCAGATGTGTAGAACCAGTCATTGTGCGGCTTGAACTGCTGGCCGGGCAGATACCGTTGTCCCTGGATCGCTTCGCCGCATACAGAGTTCATACCCAACAGGTCGTCAATCCGGCGCGAAATGCCCATCACAAAGCTGTCGGTCGGGTCAAGATCGCCGGAATACGAGGTGCGGAACCCGCTTTCGTACCCAAGCTCATGAAGCGAGGATGGCCGCGCGATAAGGTCGATCATGACACACAGCCGTTCGCACTCCGCCGCACTCAGGAAATCCCCGATCGCGTACATATCTGCCTTGTCGGTATCGATCCGGTACGCACCCGGATCGGCGTTCAGCCGGTCCCGCACGCTCTTGCCTAGGCGCTTCAGGGCTGCCTGATCGGGAATCGCAGATGTCTGTGGCATGGCTGCTGATTACCAAGTCGCTGGGTTCGTGCAAGCCGTCATACGGATCAAAGCCAGGCCCCCGCCGGATCCGCTCCAACGGGGGCCTGCTGTGCCTTCTGGTCAGGGGATCACCAGAAGAAGTCGTAGATCACATCCACCACCTCACCTGTGTAGAGGTCGACGAGAACCACATCGTCGTAATACCTCACCCAGCGATAGGGGCCGTAGACATCCGGCAGGCGGTACTGCCAGGGGTCGTTGATCCAGTAGCGCGAACCGAAGAACAGGTTATCGAGATAGAACCCGATGCCGATCCGGCTGTAGCGGTGTCCGTGAAACGGCGCGTAGTAACGGCCCAGGCGGAAGATGCTGCGGTTCGCATGGCGATAGCGTGACCAGCCAAAGCGGCGGTTGTCGCGCCAGCTGCGGTTCCACCGGCGGAAGTCGCGGCGGGCGTCGCGGTATCCGCGGCCATAGGAGTAGCGATTGTCCCGCCATCCACGGTCGCTGCGATAGGCATGACGGCGATCGCGGCGGACATCGCGGCGCGCATCCCGATAGCCGTTGCGGTAGCCGCGGCGCTGGTCACGGCGGACATCGCGCCGGTCATCACGGTAGTCCCGGCGGCGCTCGGCTCTGCGCTCAGTGCGCCGTTCAGACCTTACACCATCGCGGAAATCGCGATCGCGCCCCACAACGACCGGCCGATCGGAGCGGCGGTTGACCGGCTGACCGCGGCGATCCGCCCGGCGATCAACGCGTTCACTGCGGCGCTCGACCCTGCGGTCGGTGCGGCGATCGGTGCGTTCGTCCCTACGCTCAGCCCTGCGCTCGGCTCTGCGTTCAGCGCGCCTTTCAGGCTGGCGGACTTCGCGATAGGCGCGGGCGCGCTCACCGCGGTTCTGCCACTGGTCGCGATTGCCGACGCGGCGTTCGGCGCGTTCCACTGCACGGACGCTTTCCTGGCGTGCCTGGCGGCGCTGCGACCGGTTATCCTGACGCTGGACGGGCCGTTCGACGCGCCGTTCCTGACGGGCCTCGCGGCGCTGGCCGCGGCTTTCCTGCCGGACCTCGCGGCGTTCACCGCGATTGGCGCGGCGTTCTGTACGACGTTCGCTGCGTCGTTCGCTGCGACGCTCACCACGGCGTTCGCGGCGCGTATCGGGCTGAGCGTTCTCGGCGAAGCCTTCTGCCTCGACAGCGCCGCTAGCCGCATGCGCCTGTTCGGGCGGAGCGACCAGTGCCAGCGCGAAAGCGAGCGCGGATAGCGCGCTTCCTTTCATCAAAAGGGATAGATTCATGAGTGCCTCCTGTGTCGCCGCCCCACCACTCACGGCATGATTGAAACGCATTGTTGTGCGTTGATGCATTGCTTCTAGGCACGAGTCGCTGACCCGTGCCTTAACCGATCGTTTAGGCTTACGTTCATGTTTGGAGACGTTTTCCTGAACGCCTTGACCATCCCTTCCAAAGCGCCAAAAGCACATCCATGCTCATGAGCCTGACCGACATCCGCCGCGACATTGGCGACCGATTGACCACCGCTGCAAGCGACCGCAAGGTGCCGATGCACGCGCCGGTAGTCGTCACCGGCGATGTCGATGCGCGCATCATGGTGCTGCGCGCGTTTGACAGCAATGCGTGGACCCTGCGCTTTCATACCGATACGCGCGCGCCAAAGGTCGCCGCGATTGACGCCGATCCGCGCATGGCCGTGCTGTTCTATGACAAGGCGGCCAAGCTGCAGATCCGCGTGCGCGGTCATGGTGCAGTGTTGCGCAATGGGGCAGAGGCAGACGCGGCATGGCAGGCGAGCGCCAACTTCGCACGCCGCTGTTATCTGGGTGACGGCCCGGGCGCTGTTTCCGATCAGCCGACGTCGGGCCTGCCCGCCGCGTTCGAGGGTGTTGAACCCACCGACGAGCAGACCATCCCTGCACGCCCCAACTTCGGCATCGTCAAGATCCGGCTTGAGACCCTCGACTGGTTCTACCTCAAACACACCGGCCACGTCCGTGCGCAGTTCGATCGTGACGGGGATGAATGGCAGGGCAGGTGGCTAAGCCCCTGATTCCGCCTCGCTCCAGATGCTGAAGTCCAACAGGATGGAACACATGGAACACTGTCCTGAGACAAAATTTCCGGGACGTGCGCGGCGCTGTTTTTCGAGTGATTTCAAAATAGTGGTGCGCGCTTTTGCCATCCGGTGGCAGATAGCGGGCCCGGCGCGAGTAGGAAAATGCATCGCGCGCATTCTTGCGTCACACCGGGAAGCGCAGCTGTGCGAAGCACACTTGACCGGTGGTTCCGATTCCGTTGAACCGACTAAAATGGATCGCGAAATGCAAGGCGGCTGGGTCTACATGATGGCGGACCGCTATCGCGGAACGATTTACGTTGGCGTGACGGCTGATCTGGCTGCGCGAGTGAACCAGCATGGCGCAGGCGAAGGCTCGGACTTTTGCGCGCGCTACGGCTTGACGCGACTGGTCTGGGCTGACCGTTTCGCGAGTATCGAAGAAGCCATAACCTTCGAAAAACGCCTCAAGCGCTGGCGCCGTGAATGGAAATTCGAGTTGATCGAGAAGACCAACCCCGATTGGAATGATCTATTTCATCACTTGGCGGGAACCTGACAAATCTCGTCATGCCGGACCTGATTCGGCATCCCGCTTACTTTTTACGTTGAGCTACGCCGCAAGAAGCGGGACCCCGGATCAAGTGTGCTGCGCACAGCTTCGCTTCCTGGGGTGACGATATGGGACAAATCTTCAACACCCTCCCACGTCATGCCGGACCTGATCCGGCATCACGCTCTCTTCATATGTTGCACTACACTCCAAGAAGCCGGACCCCTGATAAAGTCCGGGTCACCGGGGTTTGCAAATCAGTTTGGTGTGCAACATAGAGTTTAGCAGCTATGCGAAACTCAACGAGTCAGATCCCTAACCCGCCAACACTCAACGCCATTCGACGGTGTCCTCATTGCGGAGTGGCATCGCCATATCTCCCCGTCAAATGGGCTGGAACGACGAAAGGTAGCGATGCAGCCTTTGCGTCTGAACGGCATTGGGGCGCATTCTGTTGTAGTAGTTGTGGCGGCGTCATAGTCGCAATGTCAAATTCGACCACCTATGATGCAGATCTTTTGGACCGCCCCGACTTAGTATTTCCAAAAACTCCTTCGGCTGCTGATGATATTCCAGAGGTGGCTCGGAAGTTTCTGCAGCAGGCTATGGATACCATTCATGCGCCGGACGCCTCGGCGGTGATGGCCGGTTCGTCGGTGGACGCGATGCTTAAGGCAAAGGGCTTAACTGAGGGGTCGCTGTATTCCAGGATAGATCAAGCGCTATCCAACGGCATTCTCACCCAAGGCATGGCCGACTGGGCCCATGAGGTAAGGCTAGGTTCGAACCGTCCGAGACATGCTGACGGTGACAACCCACACGTTACCGAAGAGGAAGCTCGACAATCCGTCGATTTTGCTGAAGCGCTGGGAAACTTTCTTTTTGTTTTGACTGCGCGGATACAAAGAGGAATCGAAGCGGCCAAGGCAGCCGAAGATTAACGCGTCAGCTTCTTATAAGCCAACCGCGTAGGCCGATCCGCCGCGTCACCCAGACGCCGCCGCTTATCTTCCTCGTAAGCCTCGAAGTTGCCCTCGAACCACTCGACGTGTGAGTTGCCCTCAAACGCCAGAATATGGGTCGCCAGACGGTCCAGGAAGAAGCGGTCGTGCGAGATTACCACGGCGCAGCCGGCGAAGTTTTCGATCGCGTCTTCGAGCGCGCCGAGGGTTTCGACGTCCAGATCGTTGGTCGGCTCGTCCAGCAGCAGGACGTTGCCGCCTTGCTTGAGCATTTTCGCCATGTGCACGCGGTTGCGTTCGCCGCCGGAAAGCTTGCCGACGTTTTTCTGCTGGTCCGCGCCCTTGAAGTTGAACGCGCCGACGTAAGCGCGGGTCGAGGTGTCGTGGCCGTTGACCTGCATGTAATCGAGCCCGTCGGAGATTTCCTCCCATACGTTATTGCTCGCGGTCAGATCATCACGCGACTGGTCGACATAGCCCAGATGAACGGTGTCACCGATTTCGATT